>NZ_JBFUIU010000687.1:0-4684 GCF_056401695.1 Variovorax sp. P4_D9 | reverse complement strand
ATGTATCACATCGGGCACGATTTCTTGCAACAGGAGCACGAGACGCTCGACAAGCGCGTGCGCAATCACTTCCGCACCGTGCTGGAGCGAGTGTCCGACCTCACGCACGACACGGTCTTCCTATCAGCAAGGCATGGCGTAGATGCGCTCTACATCCACAGCGTGCATGGCGAATATCCGGCCGGTCCGCTGCCGCTGGACGTGGGCGGGCGCCGGCCTCTGGGCGTAGGTGCGGGCAGTCTTTGCCTGCTAGCGGCCTTGCCGGCCCGTGAGCTCGCGCGCACGGTTGAAGCCAACGAAGAGCGTTACGTCCGCTACGGGAGCACGGCGCATGACGTCCGGGCAAAGCTTCGCGTGTTTCGCCGCGACGGCTATGCATTCGACAGCGACACCGTGGTCCACGGCCTCAGTGGTGTCGGGGTGCCTTTGTATGACGACCAGGGCGTGGTCGTCGCGGCCATCAGCGTGCTGTCAACGAACGAGCGGTTGCCGCCGGACCGGCAGCACCAGGTCGTCCGCTGGATCCGAACAGAGGCCGCTCGCGTCGGCGAATTCATCGCCCGCGGGGAGACGCGGTCATGAAATCGCTCAGTCATCAAGCGTTAGCGCAACTTACCAGATGGGGCAAAAAAAGCGACTCGACTTTCCGCCACCGTCGCCCGAGACTTAGTGACCCTAAGGCCCGATGCTCAAGCGAGCATTCCACCTGAACTGAGGAGACATCATGAAATTCGCATCGATCTTTCGGCACCTGGCATTGGCCGCCAGTGTGATGGGCGCCACGTTGGCGCAGGCCCAGGAAATCAAGCTGGCCTATAACGGTGACCTGTCGGCGTCACCGACGGCGCAGAGCGGGCGCGCGGCCGTAGCTGGTATCCAAGCGGCCATCGAAGACATCAACGCCGCCGGCGGCGTTCTGGGGCGCAAGCTGACGCTGGTGGTGCGCGATGACTTGGCGCAGCCCGCCAAATCCATCCAGAACATGGTGGAGCTGATCGACAACGAAAAAGTGGTGGCGGTGCTCGGCCCAACCAACTCAGGCAATGCAATGGCCTGGAAGCGCATTCCCAACGAGAAGCAGATCGTGTCGTTTCAGTCGAATGCGCAGGCCACCGACATCACCAAGCCACTGTCCCCTGGTGCCGACAACTACGTCTTCCGGCTCTCCATGTACGACCGCGCGCAGGCCGCGGGACTGATGGCGTATGCCAAGAAGAGCGGGACCACCAAGCTCGGTTTGCTTACGGAGACCACCGGCTATGGCGAGGGTGCGCTGCGCGACCTCAAGGATCTGGCAAAGGCTCAGGACGTCAAGCTGCTGGCGACGGAGAAGTTCGCGGTTTCGGACACCGACATGACCTCGCAATTGAGCAAGATGAAGGCTGCCGGCGTGGACACTGTCATCGTGTGGGCGCAGGGAACGCCCATGGGGCTGTTGTTGCGCAGCATGGAGAAGCTGAACTACTTTCCGGTCTTTCTTAGCTCTCAGGCCGCGGACAACGTAACCTTCTTCGACGCGGCCGGCAAGGCGCTCGCGAGCCGCGCCATCTTCCTGCGTCCCCTTATCGCGGCGGACACCCCTGCACAGAAGAAGCTGCTTGAACGCGTGCAGTCACAGTTGGCCGCCCCGAGTGCGTATGTCTTCGCGATACAGGGCTATGACTCGACGCTACTCCTGGCTGCAGCTATGCGTCAAGCCAATTCCACGGAGGGGGCGAAGATTCGCGAGGCACTCGAAAACCTGCAACAACCGGTGCAGGGCGTTTACAAGACCTACAACAAGCCTTTCAGCAAGACGCAGCGCGAAGCCATTAACCCTTCAGATGCGAAGTGGACGCGCTGGGTGGGCGACCAACTCACGGAATATAGCGACAGCACTACGAAGTCGCTGACCGCCGCGGACATGAACCTCTGATCCGGCGGCGCCACGCGGCGAGGGCCGGCTTCATCGCCGCACCCGCCGCAGCACCGGTTCAGGCTCTAGTGCTCCAACTATATGGACCTCTCATTCCTGCAAGCTCTCGTCAGCGGCTTGACGATCGGCAGTGCGTATGCACTGATTGCGCTGGGTTTCAGCGTGACCTTCACGACCACTAAGACGCTGAATTTCGCGCATGGCGACTTCGTAACGGCCGGCGCGTTCTCCGGCGTCGCGGTGCTTTTTGCGGCGCTCGGAATCCCGCTCGCGTCGACCACCTTCAGCGGCGCCCATCCCGCAGTACCGTCGCAGATCATCGCGTTGGTGCTCGCCATCTTCGGCACAGGCCTTCTCGGATGGCTGCTCTTCATTTTGGGCGTCAGGCCATTTGCCGGCCGGCCTGGCATGGCGTGGGTAATGAGCACGCTCGGCTTCGGGGTGATTCTGCAAAGCGTCGGGATGGCGATCTGGGGTCCCAAGTCGGTGGTCGTCCCTGGCCTGTTCGGTAACGACGTCATTCGAGTGGCGGGTGTGGGCCTGCTGCCGCAGGAATTGTTGACGCTGGTCGTCGCGGCGGCTGTGATGCTGGCGTTGGACCATGTGATGCGCAAGACGATGGTGGGTAAGGCCATGCGGGCCGTGGCCCACAAGCCGGAAGTCGCCGGTCTCATGGGTATCAACGTGAATGCCATGATGGTGGGCGCCTTCGTGATCAGTTCGGCCCTTGCGGGACTCTCCGGCTTCCTGCTCGCGCCGATCACGCAGTTGTCCCTCTTCATGAGTGTGGCTGTTGGGCTCAAGGGGTTTTCCGCCGCGATCGTCGGCGGACTCGATAGCCCGCGCGGCTGTGTGTTCGGCGGCTTCCTGCTGGGCGTTCTCGAGTCCTACATCAACCTCTGGTCGGCCGAGTGGCGCGAAGTGGCCATCTTCGCGCTCGTGATCGTGGTGCTTACCGTGCGCCCCAACGGCTTGTTCGGCAGGCGTGTGATGGACAAGGTATGAAGAAGCTGCTGCCCTCTTTGATCCCGGTGATTGTCGCGGTGGTTCTCGTCTTCGTCGCCGGCGCAATCTCCAACGATTTCTACCTGCGCATCGGCTTCATGGTCTGTGTGTACTACTTGTGCGGCGCGGGCATGAGTGTGCTCGTGGGCTGGGCCGGACAGAAGTCGCTCGGCCAGGCGGGTCTGTTCGGCGCGGGAGCCTATGCGGCCTCCCTGCTGACGGCTAACACCAGCATGGACGCATGGATCGCGCTTGCGCTAGCGGTCTTGATCGCCGGTGTCTGCGGAGTCTTGATTGCCATACCCGCATTGAGGGTGCGCGGTCCATATCTTGCCATGGTCACACTTGCGTTCGGCATCGTCATCGAGAAGCTCGTGAGCGAATGGACCGACGTCTTCGGCGGCGCGCAAGGCATCTACGGTGTTCGCGCGCTCACATGGTCGGGGGCGCCGCTCACGCTTCGGCAATGGGTGTGGATGGGCATTGGGCTGTCGCTGCTCACCTACCTGTTGACGCGCAATCTCGTGCGAGGACGGCTCGGTCGGGCCTTCCTCTCACTGCAGGCGGACGAGATTGCCGCCGGGTCGGTCGGCGTCAGGGTGTACGGGTACAAGGTACTCGCGTTCACGATCGCCGCACTGACCTGCGGGCTGGCCGGCGGCATGGTGGCGCTGCAGGCGCAGTACATCAACTCGGACTTCATCACCCTGAACCTGTCCATCTTCATCCTGCTGCTCGTGCTGCTCGGCGGCGCGAACTCGATCCATGGTGCGCTGGTGGGCGCCGTGCTGCTGACAATCGTCGATGCGGCACTCGCCAAGTGGCCAGCGGTACAGCACTTCGTGTACGGCGCAGTGTTGCTGTTCGCGCTATACGTCATGCCTGACGGCGTCATGGGTTCGTTCGAGAACTGGTGGACCCGGCGCCGGCAAAAGGTCCGACCGGCCGTGGGAGCGCCGCCCGCTGAAGCACGCTTCGAGCCGCGGTCTGATCCTATTGCCGCACGCGGTGCGGAGGCAGGGCCGCTGCTTGTCGTCGAACGAATCTGCAAGGCGTATGGCGGTGTACGCCCGGCTCAGGACGTGTCGTTCGAACTGCGGCGCGGGCACGTCCAGGCCCTCATTGGTCCGAATGGCGCCGGCAAGAGCACCATGATCAACCTGCTGACGGGCCTGGTTCGGCCCGATTCCGGCACGATCACCTTTCGCGGTGCGTCGGTGAACGGGCGACCATCGCACGCGATCTGCGCGTTGGGCATCGGCCGCACCTTTCAGAATCTGCGGCTGTTCGGCAACCTCACGGTATTGGACAACGTCATGCTKGGCCGGCACTCCCGCATGCGCAACGGCTTCTTCAGCTCGCTGCTTCTGCTGTCATTGGCCCGGCGTGAAGAGGCACTGGCGCGCGAGCGCGCTATCGCACTGTTGCATCTCGTGGGCCTTGAACGGTATGCCGCATCGCCGGCGGCCAAACTCCCCTACGGACTTCAGCGCCGCGTGGAACTTGCGCGGGCGCTTGCGACCGATCCCGAACTGCTTCTGCTCGACGAACCGGCGGCCGGCCTCAACCCGCAGGAAACCGCTGATCTCGGCGATTTGCTGGTGTTGATTAGCAGGCGCGGGCTGACGATCCTCATGGTTGAGCACCACATGGACCTTGTCATGCGTATTTCTGACCATGTCATCGTGCTGGACTATGGCGTGAAGATCGCAGAGGGCACGCCGTCCGAGATACAAGCGAACCCGAAAGTGATTGCCGCTTACC
>NZ_JBFUIU010000686.1:0-4690 GCF_056401695.1 Variovorax sp. P4_D9 | reverse complement strand
GTACTAAGAAAACTGGCTACTCGGCCTTGATATTTGCATCTTTGATGATCTTTCCCCACCGCCCGAGGTCAGCTTTGATCACGTCAGCCATATGCTCGGGACTACTCGGGTGAACTTCAATACCCTGCTTTGCAAAAATCGCTCGCACGTCCGGCATTTCCAAGACTTTCTTGATGGCAGCGCTGGACTTTTCAATGATTTCTTTTGGGGTATTCGCAGGCATGACAATGCCGGACCAAATATCCACGGCATACCCTGGTACCGTTTCCCCTACTGACGGAACATTTGGAAGGGAGGCGTAGCGTCCCTCACCTGTGCCACCAAGCAGTGTCAACTTTCCGCTCTCAACGTAAGGAAGCAATGAATTTGCCTGACTGATGAACACTGGCGATAGACCGGAAAGTACGTCAAGCAGAGCGGTTTGAGCACCCTTGTAGGGGACGTGCACCATGTCGACGCCGGCCATTTTCTTCAAAAGCTCGACGGAAAGGTTTTGAGGAGAACCCATACCGCCTGAGGCATACGAAAGCTTTCCAGGGTTGGCCTTAGCGTAAGTCAACAACTCTTGGACACTTTTCAGATGCAAAGACGGATGCACCACGAGCAAATTCTGAACCGAAATCGCGAGGCCAACAGGGGCGAAGCTTTTCATCGGATCATAGGATTGACGTTGAAGCAATGGAGCGAAAATCAAAACGCTGTTGGGCGCTAGCAACCAGGTGTACCCATCCGCGGGAGCGCGAGCAACTGCCGCCGCTCCAATTGCACCGCCGGCTCCTGCAGTGTTTTCGACAATTATCGGTTGTCCCCAAACGTCTTGAAGCTTCTGGCCTATTGTTCGTGCGAGCAGATCCGGACTTCCACCGGGTGGAAATGGAACCACAATCTTGATGGGCTTGGTCGGAAAATCCACGGCCGCCGGCGAGGCAGCAATCGCGCCCGCCGCGAAGCACGCGGCAACAAACCCCAAAATCTTGCTGGCAATCATTTGGCCGCACCTCCTCTGTCCGACTCGGAGCTTCGAAGCACCTCTGGGTTGTGAACAGAAATTGGAGTTCCCTTGACGTACTCGAGAATTTGCCGAAACGCATTGCCATATGCCGTCTCATGATTGTCTTTCTCCACGTACCCTAGGTGGGGAGTGCAGATCACATTTGGCAAGGTGAGCAGCGGATGGTTCTTATCATGAAGAGGCTCTTGATCGAAAACGTCCACCGCGGCG
This sequence comes from Variovorax sp. P4_D9, assembly GCF_056401695.1. NCBI lineage: Bacteria > Pseudomonadati > Pseudomonadota > Betaproteobacteria > Burkholderiales > Comamonadaceae > Variovorax > Variovorax sp. P4_D9. The sequence goes on along the minus strand of NZ_JBFUIU010000686.1, from coordinate 3,468 downwards.
AGGCCCGGCCGTCCTTGCTGCAGAGCGCTCTCCAAGGCGCCTTTTTCAATCAACTCCGACCTACTTGTATTGACCAGCAATGCAGAAGGCTTCATTTGTCGGAGGTCCTCTAGCTTGACAATGCCGCGAGTTTGCTGATTGAGTCGAACCGCCAATACGAGGACGTCAGCGGTTTGAAAAAACTGGTTTCGACTATCTGCAACCGCAAGCCCCGCCTCTCTAGCTGCAGAAAGACTCCCTTCACGCCCCCACACCAAGACATTCATTTCAAACGCTTGCGCGTATTTCGCCAATACCTTGCCGATTCGGCCGAATCCATAAATTCCCAGTGTTCGACCGCGAAGCCCTACCCCCAGAGTCGATTGCCAATCTCCGCGCTTCAGCGCAGCGATTTCCTGCGGTATTTTTCGCAAAGCGGCAATGATTAGGCCCCATGTCAGTTCCGCAGCGGCATACGAGGGCTTGCTCGTGAGCGTAGAAGAAACCAGAACACCCTTTTTCGTACAGGCGTCAATGTCAATATGCGGAACGTGCCCATTCTGGCTGATCAACTTTAAATTGGGCAGTCTGGACAGCAGTTCTTCGGTAATTGGCGTTCGCTCGCGCAGCAGAACTAACGCCTCAGCATCGGAGATCTTGGCAGCCAGCGCTTCTGGGTCCGCTATATGACTAGTAAGAATATTGACGTCATGAACAGCGATCAGTTGGAAGACGTCTAGCGACTTCACCGCATCTGCGTAGTCGTCGAGAATTGCAATCTTCATTTGCTCCACCTTCAAGCGTTGGATGGAAGATCAGCGACGGCTACGCCATTATCGATTAGCTTGCACTTCCGCTCTTCCGCAGCGTGCTTCTTGATGGCTAGCTCTAGGATCTCCGCGGCCCGGGCCAACGGAATGAAGCACACGCCTGTTTCATCGGCGAGCACGATGTCGCCTGGCGACACCCTCGTACCGTCAATCTGGACGTCGCCATTGATTTCGACGGTCTCGATCCGCCACTTGCCGGTGACCGGCGTAACTTCGGTCGCCCACACCGGATAGTCGACGCGCATCGAATGGGCCTTATCGCGGATTCCGCCGCTGACGATGGCACCCGCTTCGCCCTGACGCTTGCCGGTCTGTGCGGAGATCCCGCCCATATTCGAAACGCCCGCAACGCCTTCTATGACCAACACGTCGCCAACGCTGGCCAGGTTGTGGGCTTCGAACTCAGCCATCCGATTGATTTTGGCCTTGCCTGCTTCATACGGATGCTCCCTGAGGGGAATGTTCCTGACCGTAAGGGCAGGACCCACCAGACGAGCACCCCGAATTGTTGGAGCGAACTTCGATGCTGCGTGCACCCCGGTGATGCCCAACTCGTCCATGATGTCCGAGACGATGCTGCTGGCTTCGCCGAGCGCCTGGAACCCCTCGATCAACCCTGGCGCGGGCCTGGGCACCTGCATCATGCGAATGCGCTCGGGCGCAATTTTTCCTGTCAGCTTTCGCTCGCTCATCGGTTTGCCTCCATGGCCCAAGGGCCGAGTTGAGCCCCAAAGGACGCCCACGCGTCCTTTGTGACGTGATTGGTAGTAGTTGCTACCATTGATTGACGCGGAGTTTAGAATGAAGTCGCAGTAAGTGCAACTACCAATCATCAAGAAAAGTTTGGAAGTGTCTACGTGCGCCCCTGTTAACGTCTCGCCATGGCAAAGTCCCCACCTACAACCCGTTCGAACGCTTCAGGAACAGACGCGCTGAAGCCTGTCCTACAAGACCTCGGATTCACCGATCACGAGGCGCGCGCGTACATCGCCCTTGCCGACTCTCCCGAACCTGCAACGGCTTATGAGATCGCTCAGCGGTCTGGTCTTCCGAAAGCCAACGCCTACAGTGTGCTGGCTTCGCTGGCCACGAAGGGGGCTATACAGGAAGTGACGCGCGAGCCAACGCGTTACACGCCCATCAATCCTGAAGAGTTCTTCCAGCGGCAAGCCAAGCAGACCGCCGACCTCTGTGGACAGGCCTCTCGCATGTTGAAGGAACGCACAGCAGCCGAGGAGCCGATGTATGTTTGGGCCTACCGCGGTCAGAAACAGGTCGCGGCGAAGCTGGTTGACTTGATCGAGACGTCTGCGCTGCGCATATGGCTGAAAGGTCCTTTGGACATCCTGCTGGAGTACAAGGGTGAGCTCATTGCCGCAGCCGATCGAGGCGTCAAAGTAACCCTCATCGTGTTCGGAGATGACATTTCACCTCTCGAGGGTCACAAGAACTTCACGGTTTTTCTCCACGAAGGTCGGGGGACCAACCGCGGCGCGAGCAACGTGGTGCTCACCGTCACGGCCGACAGTCAGTCGTTCATGATCGCGTCGTTCACAAATGATCTGCATGCATCCTATGGCCGCAATCCCTCCATCGTCTACGTCGTTGAGACGATGATCCTGCATGAGATCTATCTTGCAGAGATGTACGCCAAGATCGGGCCGACTCTCGACGACCTCTTCGATGCGCACTTTGGGAAACTGCGCTCCAAGTACCGTCCTCCGGACATGGGCTCCAACATGCTCATAAATCCCGGCGCACCAGCAGGATTGGAACCCGCCGCCGGCCAAACGCGGACACGCCCAGTGAGGGCCAATGCCGCGCCTGCAACGGCGACACGAAAAGGGACTCGCTGACCCGCACAGACGACACGATCCGCATTCCAACTCGATTGCTCGCGCCTCTTCAGGGGCAAGTTTAGTGTTGTACATGATCCGGGAGTGGGCGCGACCAAGCGCGTTGGGCGGTCGACGCGCGGAGCTCGGTGTGGTGTCGTTATTGAAGCCGTGCTGTGTGCGGGAATGCTAATCCGAACTTTGAGCGCCGAATGAGCGCAACCCCTTGATCCTGCTGAGTTTTGTTCAGCAAGGCGGTGGGGTTTACCGGGTACAGGTGGGGTTGGCGCCGAGCAGCTTGAAGGCCTTTTCCTGCAGCGGCGTGGGCTTCGTGGTGATGACGATCTTGGCGCTCGGGTTCAGGCCCGTGTGGGTGACGTTGTAGGCGAGCGTGGCCAAGTCCTGAAGCAGCGTGCGCAGGCTGTGCACGGGCGTGCTCGAGCTTGAGTCGGCGTGAGCGGCGACGCGAGACTGCCGAGCGCTACCAGCGCAGTCATGGCGGTCGCCTCAAGCATGCCGCGCGCACTGCGTGCTGGCGGCAACGGCAACGTTCGCTGCGTCAGGACAGCGCGGGCGCGGGCGACGCCATCGATAAAGAGTGACGCACCAGGGTTGCCCGGACGCGGAGGCCGATGCTTCACTGCTTGCATGCGAGCCACCCAGCGACCACCCAGTGCCTGCGAGTCCACCGTCCTCACCGAATAGCCATCGGCCCACGACGCTGCCGCGCGGGTGAGCGCCGGCACGGTCCCATTCGCTGCACTCGGATGCCGGCGTTGCGGTCATGAGTTGCGGCCCCATGTGCGTCTGAGCTACCTGCGCAC
>NZ_JBFUIU010000685.1:0-4690 GCF_056401695.1 Variovorax sp. P4_D9 | reverse complement strand
GCACCACCTTGCCGGTCAGCGCCATTCCGAGAAAAGTGCGGCCATGAAAGGCGCCATCGAACGCGATGACGCCCGGCCGGCCGGTGTGCGCACGCGCGATCTTGATGGCGTTCTCGACGGCTTCGGCACCCGTGGTGAAGAAGGCGGTCTTCTTTGCCCAGTCGCCTGGCGTGCGCTGGTTGATCTTCTCGGCGAGCGACACATAGGAGGCATAGGGCACGATCTGATAGGCGGTGTGCGTGAACTGATCAAGCTGCGCCCTGATCGCCTCGACCACGCGCGGGTGGCGATGGCCGGTATTGAGCACCGCGATACCGCTGGCGAAGTCGATGTACCGACGGCCCTCGACATCCCAGAGCTCCGCGTTCTCGGCGCGTGCCGCGTAGAAGTTCTCGAGCACGCCGACGCCGCGCGGCGTGGCTTCATCCTTGCGGGCGTGCCATTCGGCATTGCTGCCGCAGGTAAGAGGTGCCGCCGCGCTGCGCAGCTTCGTGACGTTCGACATGAAAAAGTCCTTCGTGGTCTGCACGGCGCACCGTGCGCTGGCCGGGAACGGCCGGGGTTTCCGGGAATCTGGAGTTGTGGACGATACGGCGATGTGGTTCCTAAGATAAGGTCCACTTCTGGAATAATCACTGGTCCACATTGGATGAAGCCATGAGCCAGACCGTCACGCTCTCAGACTGGGTGTTGCAGCGCCTCGACCGCGAAAGCGCCGTGCCCGTCTATCGCCAGCTGCACGGCCTGTTGCTGTCGGCGGTGCTCGACGGGCATCTGGCGGCCGGCAGCAGGCTGCCATCCAGCCGCCTGCTCGCCGGTGAACTCGGCCTTGCTCGCAATACCGTGGTCGAGGTGTACGACCACCTGATCGCCGAGGGCTGCCTGCGCGGCCAGCACGGCAGCGGGACCTTYGTGGCGGATGTGTCCGGCGACCGGATGATCGGCCTGCCGCAGCGAAGCACCAGGGCCGCCGCATCGCCCGCGGCACGGACGGTGTCGCGTCTCTCCGGGCGCGGCAAGGTGCTCGTCGCGGGTGCGGGTTTCTCGCCTCGCCAATGGGGCGCCTTCATGCCCGGCGTGCCCGACGTGACCGAGTTCCCGTCGCGCACATGGATCCGATTGCAGAACCGCCACTGGCGCCGCGTGGCCCCGGAGAAAATGAGCTACGCGCCCGGTGGCGGCTTKCCGGAACTGCGCTCGGCGTTGGCCGAGCACCTCCGTTCGACACGCTCGGTGCAATGCGATCCGAGCCAGGTCATCATCACCACCGGCAGCCATCAGTCGATCGACCTTGCGGCCCGGCTGCTCACAGATCCGGACGACGCCGTCTGGCTCGAAGACCCTTGCTACTGGGGCATGCGCAGCACTTTGCGCTCCCTCGGCCTGCGCCTGCATGCCGTGCCGGTGGACAGCGAAGGCCTGGCGTGGGCCGAACCGCGAAAGCTGCCGTCGCCGCGCCTTGTGCTTGCCACGCCATCGCACCAGTATCCGCTGGGCATGGTCATGAGCCTTCGGCGCCGGCAGTCCTTGCTGGAGCACTGCCAGCGCGAAGGCAGTTGGATCATCGAGGACGACTACGACAGCGAATTTCGTTTCGGCACCCGCCCCATCGCATGCCTGCAGAGCCTGGACACGACCGAGCGCGTGATCTATGTCGGCAGCTTCAGCAAGACGCTCTTTCCCGGTCTGCGGCTGGGCTACGTGGTGGTGCCGCCCGGCTTGGCCGATGCCTTCTCGAAAGGGTCTGCCGAGCTGTACCGCGAGGGCCAGCCGCTGCAGCAGGCCGTGCTCGCCGACTTCATCGACGAGGGCCACCTGAGCGCGCATATTCGCCGGATGCGCAGCCTGTACGGAAAGCGACGCCAGTGTCTGCTCGAAGCGGTGCAGCACCACTTCGGCGGCTCGCTCGCCGTGCTGGGCGACAACGCCGGCCTGCACATGGTGCTGGCGCTGCATCCAGGAGCGGACGACGTGCAGATCGCCGCCGACGCGCTGGCCGCGGGCATCGCCGTGCGGCCGCTCAGCCGCTACTACAGCACGGCATCCCGGGCGCGTTCAGGCCTGCTGCTGGGATACGCCTGCGTGCCCGAACCCCAGATCGGGCCGGCCTTCGCAGTGCTGGCCAAGGTGCTGCGGCAGCACGGCATCCGTGCGGTGAGCGCCCTGACTTGATCAGGCGACCGGCCCAAGCAGACGCAGCGCCGCCTCCCAGCCCGACTGCGTGATCTCGGCGCTCTCTTCGCGGTCGAACTGGCGCGCGGTGCGCTCGCACACGTCGGCCGCCGGATAGCTCAGGGTGCGGCCGCCGGCCAGTGCCTTCACCCGTGCCTGGCAGGCACGTTCGAGGAACAGGATGTTCTGGAATGCCGCAGGATTGCTTCGCCCCGCAGCCAGGAGGCCGTGGTTTCCGCACCAGCCGTTCGCGCTCGTCCAGGTCGAGCGCGATGCCTTCGTAGTCGTGGTAGCCCAGGCGGTTGTAGAACTTCAGTGCATGCTGGGTGATCGGCAACAGCCCTTCCACCTGACAGGCCACCGCCATGCCGTCGGCGGTGTGGGTATGGATCACGCAGGTCAAATCGTGGCGCGCCATGTGCACCGCCGAATGAATGGTGGATCCGGCGGGATTGACGCGGCTGAGCGCCGGATCGACATCGCCCACCACGTTGCCGAGCGGATCGCCCTTCACCAGGTCTTCCGCGCGCATCTCGTCGAACAATACACCGTAGCGGTTGATGAGGAAGTGGTCCGGAGTGCCGGAAATGCGCGCGCTGATGTGCGTATCGATCAGGTTCATCCGGAAGTGCGCCACCGGCCGGTAAAGCGAAGCAAGCTCCTTGCGAATGCGGTGTTCTGTTGCGTGCTCTTCTTGATTGGATCGGCTGTCATGTAGTCAGTCTCGTCAGTGGTCTCTATGGGTGTGTCGTTCAATCTTCGGCTTAGGCCGGTGCGCCCTGGTGCGCGACCGGCGGCTGCCATGCCCGGCCGGGCACGGAAGCGATCAGGCGCTGCGTGTACTCATCGCGGGGGGCATCGAATATCTGCTCCGGTGGGCACTCCTCGACCACCCGGCCACGGTGCATCACGATCACCTTCTGGCAGATCTGCGCCGCCACCCGCAGGTCGTGGGTGGTGAAAATCAGCGCCAGGTTCAGTTCCTTCTGCAGCCGGCCAGCAACTCGAGCACCTGCGCCTGCACCGACACATCGAGTGCCGATACCGACTCGTCGGCGATAATGAGTTTGGGCCGCAGCGCCAGCGCCCGCGCAATGCCCACGCGCTGGCGCTTGCCGCCGGAAAACTGGTTCGGGTAGCGGTCGAAGGCCGAAGCCTCGAGGCCGACCAGGCCTAGCAGTTCGCGGGCCCGCAGCCGCGCCTCCGCCACCGGGACGCCGTTGGCGACCGGCCCGTCGGCAATGATCCGGCCCACCGTGTGGCGCGAGGCGGTTCCGGCGGCACGGTTTGGTGCAAAGCGCACCATTTCCGCACCAATCGCGTGGGCCTGGCCAGGGGGCTCAACCGCTCCGGCTGAAGAAATGCACAGCCTCGTCAGTCCTCGATACTTGGTTACCTACCGGCTGAGCGAAACCAGGCTGCTCGACGTCGAGAACTCATGCATGCCACGCGGCGCACGACGGCGCGCGGGGCGAGCGGGTGGAGCGCAACAGCTCCTTCGGATCGTCGGCCCAGGGATCCGCGGCTTCTTGCCGCGGATTCATCTCCGGGGCGACAAATGGATGCCGGCGATCATGCAGCGGACGGATCCGCCCGCCAATTCGATGGTGGGCACCGCCAGCGGCGACAGGCGCGCCGAGCGCTCGATGCGAGACTTCTGCGCCGGGGTGAGGCTGTCGCAGGCCCGCTGCGAGAGCGCGAGGAGTCGGCCGTCGCGGCCGGTGAGCTCTATGGCATTGCCCGCGAACTCGCCGATCTGGGCATGGCTCAGTTCGATGACCTCGCGGCCCGATTCTTCCAGCCGAGCACGTACCTCGGCGGCGCGCCGTGGGTCTGTGATCGTGTCCAGGCCGATCAATGCGAACTCCGTGGCCACGCACATCAGCACGTTGGTATGGTAGATGGGCCGCCCGGCCGCGTCGGCCGTGTCGAAGACCATGGGCTCGAAGTTGAAATGCGTGYTGAAGCGTTCCAAGGCCACCGGGTTGGCGCGATTGGAACGGGCGGCATAAGCCACGCGGGCCAGGTGGTCGAATACCATGGCGCCGGTGCCTTCGAGGAACAGGTTGTCCTGCTCAAGACCCGAGTAGTCGATCACGTCCTGCACCCGATACTCGGTCTTGAGCATCTCGATCACGTCAGAGCGGCGCTCGCGCCGACGGCTCGGCGAGTACATCGAATAGATCGCCACATGGCCACCCGGGTGGGTGGAGAACCAGTTGTTGGGAAAGACCGAGTCGGGGGTATCACGCTCCCCCTCATCCTCGAAGAGGTGGACGCGCACTCCCTGAGCTTCGAGGCATTCGGCAGCGGCCGTCACCTCGCGATGACCCGCGCATGCCAAGGCCTCGGCCTGGCCCTGCTCGGCGGCGCTCTGGAAGGCGTTGTCGACAGCAGTTTCAGGATTCGGCGTGAACCGATGAGGACGGATCATCACGACGGCTGCGGGGGCCTGGATGGAGCGAATAGCGGACATTGGTGGCGCGACTCCCTTGCTCTTTCCCGGACTCTCAAGCGG
>NZ_JBFUIU010000684.1:0-4699 GCF_056401695.1 Variovorax sp. P4_D9 | reverse complement strand
GCCCTCGATGGCGAACTTGCGGCCCTTGGTGATCTCTTCGTCGGCCCGGCGGCGGGCGTTCTGGACGTCGGCCTGGGCACGCAGGAACTGGTCGGCCAGGTCGGTGTTCTTGGCCTGCAGCGCGGCGATTTCGGCCTGGGCCGCGGCCAGCGCGTCGGCCTCGTTCGCGGCCTGGGCGGCTTCGCGTTCTTCCGGGCTGGGCTCGCCTTGCAGGGCGTCGGGATTGAAGGGGGTGTTTTGCGGGTCTGACATGCTCAAAATGCCGGCTGCCACGCCGGAAATCAATGAAAAACGAACAATAGGGAGCCATTTGGGGCTACCCCGACGGTTTTCAAGACAAAAAATGCGCCCGGAGGCGCATTTCTGGGGAGGGCGGGAAGCGCCGGAAGGCTCAGTGCGCGTCCAGCAGCTCGACGTCGAACTTCAGGGTGGCGTTCGGCGGGATCACGCCGCCGGCGCCGCGGGCGCCGTAGCCGAGGGCGGCCGGAATGATCAGGGTGCGCTTGCCGCCGATCTTCATGCCGGCGACGCCTTCGTCCCWGCCCTTGATGACTTGGCCGGCGCYGAGCGAGAAGGCGAAGGGGTCGTTGCGGTCGCGGCTGGAGTCGAACTTGGCGCCCTGGACGCCGTCGTTGTAGAGCCAGCCGGTGTAGTGCACGTGCACGTGGTGGCCGGCCTTGGCTTCAGCGCCGTCGCCGACCGTGGTGTCTTCGTATTGCAGGCCGGAGGGAGTGGTGGGCATAGTGCGCTCCTTGGGGAATTGGGAAAGAGGTGGAAAACCGGGCAGTTTAACGACCCGGCAAAGCGGCGGGCGCAGGAGGAGGCGCCAACTTCTTGACCTGTGTCTGCTGCCACTTGCCGGCGAAAGCCTGCAGGTCGGACAGCCGCTTCAGCAGGTCCTGGCCGCTCAGCGTCAGGCTGTAGCCCTCGCTGCCATGGTTCACGAGCCCGGCTTCGCGGAGCTCCTTGATGCGGGTGTTCAGGGTGTTCGGCGTGATGCTGCCGACGCTGTCCTGCAGCAGGCGGAAGGTCTGGGCATGACCGTCCCGAAGAGCCCAGAGGACGCGCAGCGCGTAGCGGGCTTCCAGCAGCGCCAGCAATTGGCTGACCGCTGCGTTTTCCTTGCTGCTCATCGACTTCATCTCCTCGGGCTGCCGCAGTTTTCTTATAGACGGTGGGAGACCACCCGGAATCGGCCGGCGACTATAGCCCAGAAGGACGGTTGCTACAAGTTTTATAGCTATCGCGGCAAGCGGGCTGCGGCCCGTGGGATTGTGGCTTCAGGAGGCGGGGTAGTTGGCCATCGCTTGGCCGAGTCGCACCGGGCGTGCCGGCGCCCAGTCCGGCGCGAAATCCAGCGGCGGGGCCGGAAATAGCATCACCACCGTGGAGCCGAGCAGGAAACGGCCCATTTCCTCGCCCTGGCGCAGCAGCAACTGCCGATCTTCGTAGCGCCACTCGCGGATCTCGCCGCCGCGCGGCGGATTCACCACGCCATGCCAGACGGTGGCCATGCTGCCGACGATGGTCGCGCCGACCAGCACCAGCACCAAGGGGCCGCGACCCGTCTCGAAGACGCAGACCACGCGCTCGTTGCGCGCGAACAGTCCGGGCACGCCGCGCGCCGTGGTCGGGTTGACCGAGAACAGGTCGCCCGGCACGTAGATCATGCGCAGCAGCCGGCCGTCGCAGGGCATGTGGATGCGGTGGTAGTCCTTCGGGCTCAGGTATAGCGTGGCGAAGCTGCCGTGCTGGATCCGGGCGGCCAGCGCGGCGTCGCCGCCGACCAGCGCGGTGGTCGAATAGCGGTGGCCCTTGGCCTGGAAGATCTGGTCGCCCTCGATGGCGCCGAACTGGCTGATCGCGCCGTCCACCGGCGAGACCAGGTCGGCGCGGGCCAGCGGGCGGGCGCCGGGTTTCAGTGCCCGGGTGAAGAAGGCGTTGAAGCTGGGATAGCTCGCGATGTCGCTGTCGAGCGCCTCGCCCATGTCGACGCCGTACTTGGCGACAAAGCGGCGGATGATCCAGGTCGTGACCGACCCGCGCTCCTTGCCCGCCACCCAGCCGGCAAAAGAGGTCAGTGCCTGCTTGGGGATGAGGTATTGCGACAGGACGGGGAGGCGATCGGACAAGAGAAGTTCCCAGGACAGCGGAAGGTGATTCTATCGACCGCCTCCTCTCTCATTCGTAGGATCAGGCCAGCGCCGGGCCGCCCCGAGGCGGCCTGCGGCCCCCTCGGGGGTCAGCGACCCACACGAAGTGGGGGAGCGTGGGGGCCAGCTACTCGGCCTTGATGTTGGCGGCCTTGATGACCTGCGCCCATTTTTCGACTTCGGCCTTCTGGAAAGCCGCGATCTGCGCGGTCGTCAGGTCGGCCGGTTCCATGCCGAAGCCCTTCATCTTCTCCTGCATCTCGGGCTGGGCCAGGATCTTGCGGACCTCGGCGTGCAGGCGGTCGACGATCGGCGCCGGCGTGCCGGCCGGCACGAAGATCGCTTGCCACGACACCACCTCGAAATCGGCCAGCCCCGGAATGCCCGACTCGGCCACCGTCGGCACGTCGGGCATCGAGGCCAGGCGCTTGGCAGAGGTCACGGCCAGGGCGCGCAGCTTGCCGCTCTGGATGTGCGGGCCGGCGACCACCGTGGTGTCGAACATCATGTCGACCTGGCCGCCGATGACGTCCTGGATCGCCGGGCCGCTGCCCTTGTACGGGATGTGCGTGAACTTGACGCCCGACTTGTAGGCCAGCAGTTCGAGCGCCAGGTGCTGCGAGGTGCCGGTGCCGGCCGAGGCCGAGGACAGGCCGCCGGGCTTCGACCGGCTCGCATCCAGCAGATCCTTGAGGGTCTTGTAAGGGCTGGCCTGGTTGACCACCAGCACTACCGGGTTGGTGCCGATCAGCGTTACCGGCGCAAAGGATTTCAGCGGGTCGTAGCCGATCTTGGGATAGAGGCTGACGTTGATCGCGTGCGAACTGATGGTGCCGCCCAGCAGCGTGAAGCCGTCGGGCGCGGCGCGGGAGGCGATTTCCGAACCCACGCTGCCACCGGCGCCCCCCTTGTTGTCGACCACCACGCTGGTGCCGAGCGCAGGCCCCAGTTTCTGGCTGATCAGGCGCGCCAGCACGTCGGTGGTGCCGCCGGCAGGGAAGGGGACCAGGTAGTTGATCGGCTTGGCCGTCGGCCACTGGCTCTGGGCCAAGGCCGGCAGCGCCGGCAGACTGCCGGCCAGCGAGGCGAGCACGGTGTGGAACAGGGTGCGGCGTTGCATGTGTGTCTCCTTAGTCGGTTGAGGACAGATAAAAACTGCTGCGCAGTTTCTTGGTCTGTCCCGCAAGCTCTTAGTAGGTCCCGCAAAAACTCAGGGTTTGATGTTGAGCTTGGTGATCAGGCTCTTGTAATAGGCGTTGTCCCGAGCCAGGGTTTCCTTGAAGACCGCGCCATCGGTGTAGACGTAGCCCAGGTTCTGCTTGTCCATGGCTTCGCGCATCATGGGTTCGGCGGCCGTCTTGGCGGTGATCTCGCGCAGCCTGGCCATGACTTCGGGCGGCGTGTTCTTCGGCGCGCCGAGGCCGCGCCAGGTGCCGATCGACAGGTCGATGCCGCGCTCCTTGGCGGTCGGGACCTTCTCGAAACCCTTCACGCGCTGGTCGGACATCACGATCAGCATCTTGAGCTTGCCCGACTGCACGTGCGTCGTGACCTCGGCCGGACTCACCGCCACCGCCTCGATGTGCCCGCCGAGCAAGGCCAGCACCGCGGGCGCGGCGCCCTGGAACGGGATGTGTCCGAACTTGGCGCCAGTCTTGTCTTCGAGCGCGGCCGCGGCCAGATGCCAGATCGAGCCGTTGCCGGAATTGCCGATACGCACGCTTTCCGGCGAATTCTTCGCCGCGGCMAGGAATTCCTCGACCGTGTTCCAGGGCGCGTCGGCCTTGACCGTGATCGCCGCCGGGTCGGCGTTGAGCTGCGCGATCGGCTGGAAATCGTCGTAGTTGAACTTGGCCAGGCCCAGGTGCGGCAGCGTCAGGAGCTCCACCGTGAGCACCGCAAGCTTGTAGCCGTCGGGCTTGGCGTTGATCACCTCGGTCCAGCCGATGGCACCGCCGGCGCCCGGCCGGTTAACGATCACCATCGATTGCGCCATGTGCTTGCGGCTGGCATCGGCGAAGGTGCRCGCCAAGCCGTCGGTGCCGCCGCCGGGCTGGTAGGGCACCAGCAGTTCGATGGTGCGGTTCGGGAAGTCGCTCTGCGCTGCAGCCGGTGCGGCCAGGCCGAGCGACAGGGCGGTCACAGCCGAGAGTGCGGCCAGGCCGCCGAGGATTCCAGTTTTCAAGACGCTTGTCTCCGTTGTTGTTGATCTGTGCGCTGGGATGAGGTGGTGCCGGGCTCAGGGCATGTACTGGCCGCCGTTCACTTCGAGGATCTGGCCGGTCACGTAGCCGGAGAGCTGCGCCGATGCCAGGTAGAGGAAGGCGCCAACGCAGTCGTCCGGCTCGCCGATGCGGGCCATCGGGATCGCGGCCTTGAACGATTCGAGCAACTGCGGCGTCGAGAAGCGGTCATGGAAGGGCGTCTGGATCACGCCCGGCGACACCGCATTGACGCGGATTCGGTCGGCCGCGAGTTCCTTCGCCAGTCCGCGCGTGGCGGTGCTCACGAAGCCCTTGGAGCCGGCGTAGAGGTAGGCGCCCGGG
>NZ_JBFUIU010000683.1:0-4712 GCF_056401695.1 Variovorax sp. P4_D9 | reverse complement strand
GCCGTGGCCTTCGGCGCATCGCAGGTGCTGGTGCTGGCGACCGGCGAAGAGGCGCCGAGCTACGTCGCGGCGCTCGGCAGGCAGATGGAGATCGCGCAGGCGCTGCTGCGCGGGCTGGGCTACGCGGGCACGCATTTCCGCCTGATCGAAGCGAGTTCGCCGGAGGCGCTAGACGCCACACTCGCGGGATTGCGCGAGACCCGCCAGCAGCTGCCCGGGAAGCCGGCCCGCTTCGCGGTCGGGGCCGAGAAGCGCAGCACGCTCGAACTCGCCCTTGACCACCTGATGGACGAGTCGCCGGCCCTGCGCACGCCAGCCCAAGCGCCGCTGGCGATCCCATTGCCCTCGGGCGCGCCTTTTGGCGCCATCTCCGTCGACAAGGACGCCTGCACCCTGTGCCTGGCCTGCGTCGGCGCCTGCCCCGCTAGTGCGCTGCAGGACAACCCGAACTCGCCGCAGCTGCGATTCATCGAGAAGAACTGCGTTCAGTGCGGTCTTTGCGAAACCACCTGCCCGGAGAACGCGATTTCGCTCGTGCCGCGCCTGCTGGCGGCGCCGGAGCGCAAGCAGCCGGTGGTGTTGAACGAGGCCAAACCCTGGGTCTGCATCCGCTGCAGCAAGCCATTCGGCACCCAGAAGGCGATCGAGGCGATGCTCGGCAAGCTCGCCGGGCACGCCATGTTCCAGGGCGAGGCGCTGGAGCGCCTCAAGATGTGCAGCGACTGCCGGGTCGTTGACCTGTACAGCGCATCGAACGAAATGAAGATCACGCAGCTATGAGTTCCCGCATCCCCGTCTCCTCCGCGCTCGACGAAGAAGTCGCTCGCGCCGAGCTCTATGGCCTGYTGGCCCGCCTCTGGTATGCGGCCCCCGATGCCGGCCTGCTCGAGGCATTCCAGGTTGCGCCGACCGAGGCACCGGCGGCCGGCGCGTTTCTCGAGGAACCGTGGCGGCAGCTCGTCGGGGCCGCACGCGGTACCGGCCTGGCCGAAGTGCGCGACGAATACGACGCCCTGTTCGGCGGCATCGGCAAGCCCGAGGTCTACCTGTTCGGCTCGCACTACCTGAGCGGCTTCCTGAACGACAAGCCGCTGGCCCAGCTGCGCAACGACCTCGACCGCCTCGGGCTGGCGCGAGACGAGTCGGTGTCCGAGTCCGAGGACCACGTGGCCTGCCTGTTCGAGGTGATGCGCTACCTGATTGCGGGCGAAGACGTAACGATCGCAAATTTAAGGCAACAAAAGGTATTTTATTCCACCCATTTGCAGCCTTGGCTCCAGGCGATGTGCGACGCGGTCTCGGCCCATCCCCGGGCCAGCTTCTACGCCGCGCTGGCCGGGCTGACCCGGGCATTCTCGGAAGTGGAGACCCAAGGCTTCGACATGTCGCACTGAGACCGAGGGATATTTCCGATACTGTCGCTCCGGCCGTCGACTAGTATTCCAAGATATGTAACTGGTTTCATATCTGATTTAGCCAGCCCATCCTGGAGATGTTATGCAGGACAGCCAAAACTCCGGCCTCCCGCCGGCCTCCCGCCGGGGATTCTTTTTCGGGGCTGCCACCGCTGGCGCCGCCGCGGCCGCCGTCACGGTGCTGCCCAAGGTCGTCGAGACGCCTGCCGCTGCGGCCGCCGCCTCGCTTCCGCCACCGCCCGAGAAGGGCGGCGGCTATTCACTGAGTGAACACGTCAAGCGCTACTACAAGACCACGTCTGCCTGAGGACGAAAGCCCACGATGCTATTGACCAAGAAATCGCCCGCCGCGGCGCGTGACGGCGACACCCCACGCGCTCCTTCCGGCTCCGCCTTCGTCCACAGCCTTCGGCGCGGCCTGTCGAATGCGCTGCCGACTATGGACCGGCGCGCCTTCCTGCGCCGCTCCGGCCTGGGCGTGGGCGTCGGCCTGGCGGCCGGCCAACTCACGCTGATCAAGAAGGCCGACGCCATGCCGGGCCAGGCGGCCGCGGTCGGCGCCGGCAAGATCGAGGTCCGGCGCACGGTGTGTTCGCACTGCTCGGTCGGCTGCGCCTCCGACGCCGTGGTCGAGAACGGCGTCTGGGTGCGCCAGGAGCCGGTGTTCGACTCGCCGATCAATCTCGGCGCGCACTGCGCGAAGGGGGCTGCCCTGCGCGAGCATGGCCATGGCGAGTACCGTCTGCGCTATCCGATGAAGCTGGTCAACGGCAAGTATGAGCGCATCAGCTGGGACACCGCCTTGACCGAGATCACGGCCAGGCTGGTCGACCTGCGAAAAGCCAGCGGACCCGACTCGGTCTACTGGATCGGCTCCAGCAAGCATAGCAACGAGCAGTCCTATCTGCTGCGCAAGTTCGTCAGCTTCTTCGGCAGCAACAACTGCGACCACCAGGCGCGCATCTGCCACTCGACCACGGTCGCGGGCGTGGCGAACACATGGGGCTACGGCGCCATGACCAATTCGTACAATGACATGCGCAACGCCAAGGTGGCGATGTACATCGGCTCGAACGCGGCCGAGGCGCATCCGGTGAGCATGCTGCACATGCTGCATTCGAAGGAGAACGGCTGCAAGATGATCGTGGTCGACCCGCGGTTCACGCGTACCGCGGCCAAGGCCGACGAATACGTGCGCATCCGCTCCGGGTCCGACATCCCCTTCCTGTTCGGCATCCTGTACCACATCTTCAAGAACGGCTGGGAAGACAAGCGCTACATCAATGACCGCGTCTTCGGCATGGACGATGTCCGCGCCGAGGTGATGGCCAAGTGGACTCCCGACAAGGTCGAGGAGGCCTGCGGCGTGAAGGAAGCGCAGGTCCTCAAGGTCGCGACCTGGCTCAACGAGAACCGGCCCGGCACCGTCGTCTGGTGCATGGGCCAGACGCAGCACACGATCGGCAACGCGATCGTGCGCGCCTCCTGCATCCTGCAGCTGGCGCTCGGCAACGTCGGCACGGCGGGCGGCGGCACCAACATCTTCCGCGGCCACGACAACGTGCAGGGCGCCACCGACGTCGGCCCCAACCCCGACTCGCTGCCCGGCTACTACGGCCTGGTCGAAGGCTCCTGGAGGCACTTCGCGGCCACCTGGGGCGTCGACTTTGACTGGATCAAGGGCCGCTTCGCGTCGCCCGCGATGATGAGCAAGCCCGGCATCACGGTGTCGCGCTGGATCGACGGCGTGCTCGAGAAGAACGAGCTGATCGACCAGGACTCGAATCTGCGCGGCGTCTTCTACTGGGGCCATGCACCGAACTCCCAGACCCGCGGCCTCGAGATGAAGCGCGCCATGGACAAGCTCGACCTGCTGGTGGTGGTCGACCCCTATCCGTCGGCCACCGCGGCGATGGCAGCGATGCCGGGTCGCCCCGAAGACCAGAACCCCAACCGCGCGGTCTACCTGCTGCCGGCTTGCACCCAGTTCGAGACCAGTGGTTCCGTCACGGCGTCGAACCGCTCGCTCCAGTGGCGCGAGAAGGTGATCGAGCCCCTGTGGGAGAGCCGCAGCGACCACATGATCATGCAGCAGTTCGCCGACCGCCTGGGCTTCGGCAAGGAACTCAGCAAGAACTACAAGATGCAGAAGGTCAAGGGCATGGACGAACCCGTGCCCGACGACATCCTGCGCGAGATCAACAAGTGCTGCTGGGCCGTGGGCTACACCGGCCAGAGCCCGGAGCGCCTGCAGGCCCATATGCGCAACATGGCGGCCTTCGACGTCCGCACGCTGCGCGCCAAGGGCTCGGTCAAGGACAAGGTCAACGGCTACGACATCGCCGGCGACTACTTCGGCCTGCCCTGGCCCTGCTATGGCACGCCTGAGCTCAAGCACCCGGGCTCGCCGAACCTGTACGACACCTCCAAGCACGTGATGGATGGCGGCGGCAACTTCCGCGCCAACTTCGGCGTCGAGCGCAACGGCAAGAACCTGCTGGCCGAGGACGGCTCGCATTCGCTCGGCGCCGCGATCACCACCGGCTACCCGGAGCTCGATCACCTGCTGCTCAAGAAGCTCGGCTGGTGGGACGAACTCACCGACGCCGAGAAGGCCAAGGCCGATGGCAAGAACTGGAAGACCGACCCCTCGGGCGGCATGATCCGCGTGTTCATGAAGAACCACGGCTGCCACCCCTTCGGCAATGCCAAGGCGCGCGCCGTGGTCTGGAACTTCCCGGATGCGATTCCGCAGCACCGCGAGCCGCTGTACGGCAACCGGCCGGACCTGATGGTGAAGTACCCCACGCACGACGACAAGATGGCTTTCTGGCGCCTGCCGACCCTCTACAAGAGCGTGCAGCAGAAGAACATCACCGACAAGATTGCCGAGAAATTCCCGTACGTGATGACCTCCGGCCGGCTGGTCGAGTACGAGGGCGGCGGCGAGGAAACGCGTTCCAACCCCTGGCTGGCCGAACTGCAGCAGGAGATGTTCATCGAGATCAATCCCAAGTTGGCGGCCGAGAAGGGCATCCGCAATGGCGAGCGGGCCTGGGTCCACACGCCGACCGGCGCCCGGCTCAACGTGCAGGCCCTGGTGACCGAGCGGGTCGGGCCCGACACGGTGTTCATGCCCTTCCACTTCTCGGGCCACTGGCAGGGCCAGGACATGTTGCCCTACTACCCGGCGGGCGCGCACCCGATCGTGCGCGGCGAGGCGATCAATACCGGCACCACCTATGGCTACGACAGCGTGACCATGATGCAAGAGACCAAGACGACCATCTGCAACGT
>NZ_JBFUIU010000682.1:0-4714 GCF_056401695.1 Variovorax sp. P4_D9 | reverse complement strand
CTGCAGATGGTGCGCAACATCCCGSMKCTGGCGCTGATCCCGCTGGTGATCCTGTGGTTCGGCATCGACGAGACGGCCAAGCTGTTCCTGATCTCGGTGTCGGTGTTCTTCCCGATCTATCTCAACACCTTCCATGGCATCCGCAACGTCGACCCGCAGCTGATCGAGATGGGGCGCACCTACGGGCTGACGCGCTGGCACCTCTACAAGGAGGTGATCCTGCCCGGCGCGATGTCGTCGATCCTGGTCGGCCTGCGCTTCTCGCTCGGCCTCATGTGGGTCATCCTGATCGTGGCCGAAACCATCTCGGCGCAGTCGGGCATCGGCTACTTGACGATGAACGCGCGCGAATTCCTGCAGACCGACATCGTGCTGGTTGGCATCCTGCTGTACGCGCTGCTCGGCAAGCTGGCCGACCTGCTGGCGCGCGGGCTCGAACGCGGATGGCTGCGCTGGCATCCGGCTTATGGAGCCGCGAAATGAGCGGCGGCGTGCGGCTCGACATCCGCGGCCTGTCGAAGCGCTATGGCGAGCGCGAAGTGCTGCGCAACACGCAGCTGAGCATCGAACCCGGCCAGTTCATCGCCATCGTGGGGCGCAGCGGCTGCGGCAAGAGCACGCTGCTGCGACTGGTCGCGGGCCTCGAGCAGGCCTCCGAAGGTTCGCTCTCCACCGACGGCAAGGCCGTCGACGGACTGCACGACGACACCCGGATCATGTTCCAGGAGGCACGCCTGCTGCCATGGCGCCGGGTGATCGACAACGTCGCGCTGGGCCTGCCCGAAGCAGACCGCGCCCGCGGCAGGGAGGTGCTGGCGCAGGTCGGCCTGGCCGAGCGCAGCGGCGAATGGCCGGCGCGCCTGTCGGGCGGACAGCGTCAGCGGGTCGCATTGGCCCGGGCGCTGGTGCACCAGCCGCGGCTGCTGCTGCTCGACGAGCCGCTGGGTGCGCTCGACGCGCTGACGCGGATCGAGATGCACCGCCTGATCGAAAGCCTGTGGCTGCGCCATCGCTTCACGGCGCTGCTGGTCACGCACGACGTGCAGGAGGCGGTGGCGCTGGCCGATCGCGTGGTCCTGATCGAGGACGGCCGGATCGCGTTGGACGAGAACATCGCGCTCGCCAGGCCGCGCTCCCAGGGCGACCCGGCCTTTGCGGCAATCGAGAAACGCATCCTCGACCGCGTGCTGCAGAAGCCCGACGCCGCCGAGTCCGAGCCTGCCAACGACACCCGCTGGACCGACGGTCCGGCGCATGTGCTGCGCTGGGCCGTGTGAGTTCAAGATTTTTTTCCAACCGTAAGGAGTTTCCATGTCCATCCAGGCCATCAATGTGCGCAACCAGTTCAAGGGCAAGGTACGCGAGATCATCCGCGGCGACGTCGTCTCCGAAGTCGACGTCGAAACCGCTTGGGGCATCGTGACCTCGGTCATCACCACGCGCTCGGTCGACGAGCTGCAGCTCAAGCCCGGCTCTGACGTCGTTGCGTTGGTGAAGTCGACGGAGGTGTCGATCGCGAAGCTGTGAGCCGGCACTTAACCCCGGCGCGGTGGGGTTTTGTACGATGGTGCATGGTCGGTGCCCGGCCTCACCCTCGAAGGAAGCTCCATGCCCCCACTGGATGTCAGCGACATCGTCCGCGCCCTGCACCTTGCCCGTGACGAGTGGCGCGATTCGCAGCAGCGCTCGCGCGAGCCCGGCAGCCGCGAGTTCCCCTCGCGCGAGGCGCTGGCCGGGATCGTCGAATCGCTCAAGGGCGCGCTGTTCCCGATGCGCCTCGGGCCGCCCGAGCTTCGGCACGACAGCGAGGATTTCTATGTCGGCTACACGCTCGATTCGGCACTGCAATCGCTGCGGGCCCAGGCCCGGCTCGAGCTGCTCTACACGGCACGCCATCAGCCGCGCACGTCCGAGGACATCGAGGCGGAAGCGGCCACTGCAGTGCAGCAGTTCGCGACTGCGCTGCCCTCGATCCGGCGCCTGCTCGACGGCGACGTGCTGGCGGCTTTCCAGGGCGATCCGGCGGCGCGCAGCGTCGACGAGGTGCTGCTCTGCTACCCGGGCATCCTGGCCATGATCCACCACCGCCTTGGCCATCAGCTCTATGGGCTCGGCCTGCCGCTGTTGGCGCGCATCGTGGCCGAACTGGCGCACGGGCAGACCGGCATCGACATCCACCCGGGCGCTAAGATCGACGCCGGCTTCTTCATGGATCACGGCACGGGCGTGGTGATCGGCGAGACGGCCGTGATCGGCAAGCGGGTGCGCATCTACCAGGCCGTGACGCTCGGCGCCAAGCGTTTTCCGACCGATGCCGACGGCAACCTGCAGAAGGGCTTGCCGCGCCACCCGGTGGTGGAGGACGACGTCGTGATCTACGCCGGCGCGACCATTCTCGGGCGGGTCACGCTGGGCAAGGGCGCGACCATCGGCGGCAATGTCTGGATCACCGACGACGTGCCTCCCGGCGCCAATGTGTCGCAGGCCAGCCTGCAGAACGCGCCGCAGCGGCGCCGTGGCTGAGCTATCGTTTCCTTTTCCTCAACCCCTCTCAAGGAGTCTTCATGGCCCAGAAAAAGATTGCCGTCGTCATCGGCAGCCTGCGCAAGGATTCGCTGAACCGCAAGCTCGCGCTCGCGATCGCCCATCTCGCACCCGAGGACTTCACCTTCGAGCATGTGCGCATCGACGACCTGCCGCTCTACAACCAGGACGATGACGGCAACCAGGCGCCTGTGGTCAAGCGACTGAAGACCGAGGTCGCCGCGGCCGACGGCCTGCTGTTCATCACGCCCGAGTACAACCGCTCAATTCCGGGCGTTCTCAAGAACGCGATCGACAACGCCTCGCGGCCCTATGGCCAGAGCGCCTGGGCCGGCAAACCGGCGGGCGTGGTCGGCGTGTCGGTCGGCGCCGTCGGCACCGCCGTCGCGCAACAGCATTTGCGCGGCATCCTGGCCTACCTGGATGTGCCGACGCTCGGCCAGCCTGAAGTCTTCCTGCAGAACAAGGAAGGCCTGTTCGACGACAAGGGCCACATTGCTGAAGGCAGCAAGAAGTTCCTGCAGGGCTGGGTCGACAAGTACGTGGCCTGGATCAACACCCACACCGGCAAGTAAGAATGCGAAAGGGGTGGCCCGCTCGATGCGGACCGCCCCCTTTTTTCGATCGGACGCGCAAGGCGTCCGCTTCGCGGTCAGGCCGCCAGTGCGGCCTGGTCCTGGTTCGCGGCCTTGCCGGTCGTCGCGACAGCGATATCGGCCCGCGCAGCGGTCAGCGCGGCAGCCTTGGCTGCGTCGCCCATCGCCACGCCTTCGGCGCGCACGATGCGCACGTCGGTGATGCCGAAGAAGCCGAACACCACCTTGAGGTAGCTTTCCTGGTGTTCCATCGCCTGGCCGCCTTCGCTGGTCGAATACATGCCGCCGCGGGTCGAGGCCACGATCACAGTCTTGCCGCCGGCCAGGCCGACCGGGCCCTTGTCGGTGTACTTGAAGGTGCGGCCGATCTGCGCCAAGCGGTCGATCCAGGCCTTGAGCTGGGTCGGGACCGTAAAGTTGTAGAGCGGAGCGCCCACGACGATCACGTCGGCAGCCAGGAACTGGCTCACGAGGCGCTCGGAGACTTCGTTCTCGCGGCGTTGCGCTTCGGTCGGCTCTGCCTGGACACCGACCTTGATGCCCAGCGCATCGGCGCTGAAATGGTTGGGGGTGTCCACCGCGAGGTCGAGGTAGTCGACGGTCGTGTTCGGATGGGCGCGGCGCCAGTCGACCACGATTTCGGCGGTGAGTTGGCGGGAGATGGAATTGCTTGCGAGGACGCTGGAATCGACGTGCAGGAGTTTCATGATCAATGCTTTCTTTGAAAGCGCCGGCACTGAAATCGGTCGGCGTGGGATGAATTCTATTTTTGTGGCGATTGATTGATAAGCCTGCAAAAATGGCTTAGTTCGTTCCAAAAATAGGACAATGACGCGATGCAAGATCTCAACGACATGGTGTTCTTTGCCGAAGTGGCCGAGCGAGGGGGCTTCGCGGCCGCCAGCCGGGCGCTCGGCATCCCGAAGTCCCGCCTGTCGCGCCGTGTGGCCGACCTCGAAGCGCAGCTCGGCGTCCAGTTGATGCAGCGCAGCACCCGGCGTTTGTCGCTGACGCCGGCAGGCGAGATCTATCTCAAGCACTGCGCCGCGATGCGCGACGCCGCGCAGGCGGCGTCCGAGGCGGTGGCGCAGATCCAGACCGAGCCGAGCGGTACCGTGCGGCTGAGTTGTCCCGTGACGCTGGCGCACAGCAGCGTCGGCCCGCTGTTGCCCGAGTTCATGCGGCGCTATCCGCAGGTCCGGGTCGAGATGCGGGTTCTGAACCGACCGGTCGACCCGGTCGAGGAGGGCGTCGACCTGGCCCTTCGCGTGCGTCCGACGATCGAGGACAGCGCCACGCTGGTGGCCAAGAATTTCGGTGGCAGCCGCGGCATCCTGGTGGCCAGCCCCGACCTGCTGCAGCGCCAGGGGCCGGTCTCGACGCCGGCGGAACTCGGCAGACTCGACTCCGTCGCCATGTCGACCGGCGATGGCCGCGCGAACTGGCGGCTCGAAGGTCCCGGCGGCAAGGTGGTGGTCCACACCCACGCACCGCGCTATGTCGCCGACGACCTTCTGACGCTCAAGTTCGCAGTGGTCCAGGGCATCGGGTCGTCGGTGCTGCCGGACTACATG
>NZ_JBFUIU010000681.1:0-4724 GCF_056401695.1 Variovorax sp. P4_D9 | reverse complement strand
GGTCGTGAATCCGAAGCTGCCGGTCAAGAACCTGGCCGAGTTGATCGCCCTCGCCAAGTCGAAGCCGGGCGTCCTGACCATGGCCTCGACCGGCAATGGCACCTCCAACCACCTGGCGGGCGAACTGTTTCAGCGCATGAGCGGCACCCAGTTCAACCACGTCCCCTATCGCGGCAGCAGCCAGGCGCTCAACGACCTGCTCGGCGGCCAGGTCGACCTGATGTTCGACAACGTCCCCACCTCCCTGCCCTTCATTCGGTCGGGCAAGCTGAACGCGCTGGGCGTGACCAGCGCGACGCGAAGCAGCGCGTTGGCCAACTTGCCGACCCTGGCCGAGTCTGGCCTCGCCGGCTACGAAGCCAGCACCACCACCGGCATCGTCTTTCCTGCGGCCACGCCCAAGGACGTGGCGGCCAAGATCAATGCGGCGCTTGCCAAGTCGCTGGCACCGAAGGTGCGCGAGGGCTTCGCCCAGATGGGCGCCGACATCTCGGATCTCTCCCCGCAGGCCTTCGCGGACCTGATGCGCGACGAAGGACTCAAGTGGACCCGCGTCGTTCGCGAAGCCAACGTGAGGATCGACTAGCCATGGCGCTTCTCGATGCCGAGCCGCCCCTCTGCCTCGGACCGGGGAACGTGGTCGGCGCGCCGCAGCCGGCATTCCCGCCAGGCAGCGTGGACGCCCACTGCCATCTGTTCGGCGATCCGGACGAGTTTGCCTTCGTGGCCGAGCGCAGCTACACGCCCGCGCCTGCCGGGCTACCGGCCTACCTGCGGATGTGCACAGCGCTCGGGATCACGCGCACGGTGCAGGTCAACGCCAGTGTCTATGGATGCGACAACAGCATCACGATCGCCGCGATCGCTCAATTGGGCCAGCATCGGGCCCGCGGCGTGGCCGGGGTTGCGCCGGACATCTCGACGACGCAACTGGAAAGGCTGCATGACGGCGGCATGCGCGGCGTGCGCCTGTCCACGCACGTGGCCGGGTATGGCGGCACCGACCTGATCGACCAGATGGCCGCGAAGTTGCGGCCCTTCGGCTGGCACCTCCAGGTGCACGTTGCCAATGCCGCCGAGTTGGTCCAGTTGGAAGCCCGGCTGCTGCGCACCAAGGCGCCACTGGTGTTCGATCACCTGGGCTGCGTGCACGGGCGCGACGGCGTCGGCTCCCCAGGCTTCCAGGCCCTATTGCGGGTCCTGCAGCAGCGTGACGACTGCTGGGTCAAGCTGTCGAGCTGGTACCGGCGTTCGGCGAGCGGCGGGCCCGCTTACGACGACATCGAGCCACTGGCCCAGGCGCTGGTGGATGCCCGTCCCGATCGCGTGGTGTTCGGCACCAACTGGCCGCATCCGAACCTGTTCCCGCCCGACAGCGTGCCGGACGACGGCGAGCTGGCCGCGGTCTTCAATCGCTGGGTGCCGGATGCCGCGACGCGACATCGCATTCTGGTGCGAAATCCCGAGGCTCTCTACGGGTTCGATCCGCTATGAATTTCGTCGACACGCTTCGCGCTGAAGTGCCGGCCTGCCAGGTGCTGACCGAGCCAGCCGACACCGCGCCCTACCTCCATGACTGGCGCGGGCTGTTCCATGGCGCCGCACTGTGCGTGGCACGCCCGGCGCATGTGGACGAGGTGTCGGCCCTGCTGCGCATTGCCGCGCGCCATGCTGTCGGCGTCGTCGCACAGGGCGGCAACACCGGCCTGGCGGGCGGTGCCACCCCCACCGGAGGCACGCCGCAGGTGCTGCTCTCGCTGGGCCGCATGCAGAAGATTCGTTCGATCGACCGCGTCGGCATGACGATGGAGGTCGAGGCGGGCTGCGTCCTCGAAACCGCCAAGGAGGCGGCGCGCGCCCACGGGCGGTTGCTTCCGATCGGCTTCGCCGCCCAAGGCTCGGCCATGGTGGGCGGCGTCATCGCCACCAACGCCGGCGGCATCAACGCGCTTCGCTACGGCACCACGCGCCACATGGTGCTCGGTATCGAGGCGGTGCTGGCCGATGGTTCCGTCATTCGCAAGCTCCACGGCCTTCGCAAGGACAATACGGGCTACGACTGGAAGCAACTGCTGATCGGCTCCGAAGGCACGCTGGGCATCGTCACCGCCGCCGTCGTGAGACTGAGCGCGCTGCCGCGGGAGCACTGCGTCGCATTCGCCGCGGTCGCGTCCCCCGCAGCCGCCGTGAGGCTGCTCGAGCGGCTGCAGGACACGATGGGCGACTCGCTCAGCGCGTTCGAGCTGATGTCGGGCGCCGCGGTCGGGCGCGCCGTGCGCTTCATCGGTGGCCGCCTGCCGGTCGCTCCCGCCGACTGGCATCTGCTGATCGAGGTTGGAGACAGCGCGCCTGCACCGGCCGATCGCCTGCTGGCGGCTCTGGAGGCCGCCATGGAAGAAGGCGAGATCGAGGATGCGGCCGTGGCCGATTCGTTGTCTCGGGCGCAGGAATTCTGGGCACTGCGAGAGAACATTACCGAGGCTGAACGGCACGCGGGCGCCAGCGTCAAACACGACGTTGCGGTGTCGGTCTCGCAGGTTCCCGCCTTCATCGAGGCCGCCAGCGCAGCCATCGCTGCGCTCTCGCCTGTTCTGCGTCAACGCCTTCGGCCACCTCGGCGACGGCAACATCCACTTCAACGTGATCCAGGGTCCGCACGGCGTCTCCGTCGATCTTGTCAACCGCGCGGTGCACGATACCGTGGCACGCTTCGACGGTTCCATCGCCGCGGAACACGGCATCGGGCAGTACCGCATCGCGGAACTCGTGCGCCTCAAGCCGGCGGCCGAACTGGCCCTGATGCAACGAATCAAGCAGGCGCTCGATCCGCACGGCCTGCTCAATCCCGGCAAGGTGCTGCCGACGCCTTGATAGGCGCCGCGAATCGCTGTTGCCCACTCCCGCCTCACACGGGCCCACGCTCAAACCCGAGAACCACCATGCATCGACGTCGACTCCTCACCGCCACCATGGCCGCCGCGGCCTCCAGTTGCGCGAGCTTCGGCCTGCACGCGCAGGCTGCCGTCACCAAGCTTCTGGTCGGCGCCACCCCGGGGGGCGGCACGGACATCGTGGCGCGAGCCTTGGCCCGTGAAATGGCCGAGCGCCTGGGCCGAAACTACGTGGTCGAGAACAGACCCGGCGCCGCCGGCAACATCGCGGCGCTGGCGGTGGCGCGGGCGGCGCCTGATGGCAACACCTTGCTCCTCAGCTACACGAGCCACGCCATCAACGCGTCCCTCTACCCGACACTGCCCTTCGATCCGATCAAGGACTTCACGCCGCTGTGTGGCGTCGCCAGCCTGCCGGCCATCCTGGTCGGCAAGACTTCGCTCAAGGCGAACAACATCGCCGAACTGATCGCCCTCGCGAAGGCCAAGCCCGGCAGCCTCAACCTGGCGATCGCGGGGCTTGGCAGCGCGAACCATCTGGCCGGGGAAATGCTCAAGCGAGACGCCGGCATCGACATCGTCAGCGTGCCTTACAAGGGCACCTCCCCCGCGCTCGCGGACGTGGTCGCGGGCCAGATCGACCTGGCGTTCTCCGGGGTCGCCAGCGTCCAGACGTTGATCAAGGGCGGATTGGTGAAGCCGCTCGCCGTGACGAGTGCCCAGCGCCTGCCGGCCTTTCCCAACGTGCCGACGATCGGCGAGTTGCTCCCGGGCTATGCCTACAGTTCCTGGTACGGACTGTTCGGGCCGGCCCGGATGGCGCCGGCCCTCGTCGAACAATTGTCCAGCGCCGCCCTTGCCGGCCTCGAGTCGGAGGCGGTGCGCAGCCGCTTCAAGGACGAAGGTTTGGTGCCCATGGGCACGGGCCCGCAGGATTTCGACCGCTTCGTGCGAAGCGAGATCACACGGTGGGGCAAGGTCGTCGCGCTCACCGGTGCCAAGCCCGAATAACGATCACTTCAGGAAACCTCCATGTCAACCACCATATCCCTGCGCGACCGGCTGAAAGAACCACGGGCACTGCTCGTCCCGGGCGTCTATGACGCCTTGACGGCATTGCTGGCCGAACAGGCCGGCTTCGAAGCGCTCTATCTGTCGGGCGGTGCGGTCGCCTACACGCAGCTCGGGCGATCGGACGTCGGCCTGACCACCGCGACCGAGACCGCGGACGTCCTCGGCCGCATCACGGACCGCGTCGGCATCCCGGTGATCGTGGACGGCGACACCGGCTACGGCAACGCCCTCAACGTGCAGCGCACCGTGCGACTCTTCGAGCGCGCCGGAGCCGCCATGATCCAGCTCGAAGACCAGACCTTTCCGAAGCGCTGCGGCCATCTGGATGGCAAGACGCTCGTAAGCACGAAAGAGATGACGGGCAAGCTGAAGGCGGCGCTGGACGCCCGCCAGTCGCCGAGTACATTGATCCTGGCGCGCACCGATGCGGTCGCCGTGGAAGGTCTGGAGGCTGCGTTCGAGCGTGCCGAGGCGTATGCGGCCTGCGGCGTGGATGCGCTGTTCATCGAAGCATTGCGGACCAGCGAGGACATGGATGCCGCCTGCGCGCGCTTTGCTCCGCGCCTGCCGCTGCTCGCGAACATGATCGAGGGCGGGAAGAGCCCGGTGCAGAGTGCGAGCGAGCTTGGCGAGCGCGGCTTTCGGATCGTGATCTTCCCCGGCGGCACGGCGCGTTTTGTTGCTTCGCAGTTGCAGCGCTACTTTGAAAGCCTGCGCGCGCATGGAACCACGGGGCCGACGCGAGACTTGATGCTGGAC
>NZ_JBFUIU010000680.1:0-4738 GCF_056401695.1 Variovorax sp. P4_D9 | reverse complement strand
AGCCCGCGGTCGCGCCGCGGCGGCGCGCCGATGCGCGCCAGCAGCGCCCGGCCGAATCCCCAGCAGGCGACCGCGAATACCGCCGCCGCCGCATAGTGCGCGGCCCCGAACATCAACTTCTGAATAGGAACTCCCGCTCGCCGCGCCTGCTAGCGACAGCCTGTTGGTATCAAAGATTAGGCGCCAGCAGACGCTCGAGATCGGCCTCGCTCTCATGGCGCCGCGCCGCCTGGTCCTGCAACTGGTCGTGCCCGATCTTGCCGACGTTGAAGTAGGTCGTGTCGGGGTGGCTCAGGTAGAAGCCGCTGACGCTGGCGGCCGGCATCATGGCCAGGCTGTCGGTCAGCGTCATGCCGATCTCAGCGCAGTGCAGCAGCTCGAACATCGGCCGCTTCACGCTGTGGTCCGGGCAGGCCGGATAGCCGGGCGCCGGTCGGATGCCGCGGTACTTCTCGCCGATCATGTCCTCGTTGCTCAGGGCCTCGCCGGCCGCATAGCCCCAGAGGTCGGTCCGCACGCGATGGTGCAGCGCCTCGGCGAAGGCCTCGGCCAAGCGGTCGGCCAGGGCCTTCAGCATGATCGCCGAGTAGTCGTCGAGGTCGTCCATGAAGTACTTCTCCTTCTTCTCGACGCCCAGGCCGGCGGTGACCGCGAACATGCCCACGTAGTCCTTCAGGCCGCTCTCGCGCGGCGCCACGAAATCGGCTAGGCAGCGGCTCGGCCGCATCACGCCCTCGATCGCCTGCTTCTCGGTCTGCTGGCGCATGCCGTACCAGGTCAACGCGACCTCGCTGCGCGACTCGTCGGTGTAGAGCGCGATGTCGTCGTCGTTGACCGTGTTGGCCGGCCAGAAGCCGATCACGCCGCTGGCCGTGAGCCAGCGCCCCTCGATCAGGCGCTTGAGCATGCGCTGGCCGTCGGCGTAGACGCGCACCGCCTCGGTGCCAACGATCTCGTCCTTGAGGATCGCTGGGAACGGGCCGGCCAGGTCCCAGGTCTGGAAGAAGGGACCCCAGTCAATGTACTTCGCCAGTTCGGTGAGGCCGAAGTTCCGGAACACCCGGCGACCGATGAACTTGGGCACCGGTGGCAGGTAGTTCGCCCAGTCGATCGGCGTCTTGTTGGCGCGCGCCTTAGCCAGCGGCCACAGCGGCGTCTGCTTCTTGTTGGCGTGCTGATGCCGCACCTTGTCGTAGTCGGCGTTGATCTCGTCGATGTAGCTCGCGGCCTGCTCCGACAGCAGCGACTGCGCCACGCTCACGCTGCGCGATGCATCGGGCACGTAGACCACCGGCCCTTCGTAGTGCGGCGCGATCTTCACGGCCGTGTGCACGCGGCTGGTGGTGGCGCCGCCGATCAGCAGCGGGATCTTGCGGATGCGGAAATGATCGTCCTTCTGCATCTCGCCGGCCACGTACTGCATCTCTTCGAGGCTCGGCGTGATCAGGCCCGAGAGGCCGACGATGTCGGCGCCCTCGACTTTGGCGCGCGCGAGGATCTCGTGGCAGGGCACCATCACGCCCATGTTCACGACCTCGAAGTTGTTGCACTGGAGCACGACCGTGACGATGTTCTTGCCGATGTCGTGGACGTCGCCCTTGACGGTGGCGATGACGATCTTGCCCTTGGTGCGAACGTCGCGGCCGGCCGCCTCGTCCTGGCGCTTCTCTTCCTCGATGTAGGGAATCAGGTGGGCCACGGCCGACTTCATCACGCGGGCCGACTTCACCACCTGCGGCAGGAACATCTTGCCCTGGCCGAACAGGTCGCCGACGATGTTCATGCCGGCCATCAGCGGGCCTTCGATCACGTGTAGGGGCCGCCCGCCGGTGGCCAGGATCTGCTGGTAGGCCTCCTCGGTGTCCTCGACGATGAAGTCGGTGATGCCGTGCACCATCGCGTGCGACAGCCGCTGGTTCACGTGCACCGGGTGCTCGGGCGTGCCGCGCCATTCGAGCTTCTTGCTCTCGTCCTTGGCGCCGCTCTTGGCGGTCTCGGCCACCTCGACGAGGCGCTCGCCGGCGTCGGGGCGGCGGTTCAGCACCACGTCCTCGACGCGCTCGCGCAGCTCGGGCTCGAGGTCGTCGTAGACGCCGACCATGCCGGCGTTGACGATGCCCATGTCCATGCCGGCCTTGATCGCGTGATAGAGGAACACGGTGTGGATGGCTTCGCGCACCGGATCGTTGCCGCGGAAGCTGAAGCTCACGTTCGAGACCCCGCCCGACACCTTGGCGCCCGGCAGGTTCTGCTTGATCCAGCGCACCGCGTTGATGAAGTCGACCGCGTAGTTGTTGTGCTCCTCGATGCCGGTGGCGATCGCGAAGATGTTCGGGTCGAAGATGATGTCCTCGGGCGGGAAGCCGATCTCGTCGACCAGGATCCGGTAGGCCCGCTCGCAGATCTCGATCTTGCGCTCGTAGGTGTCGGCCTGACCCTTCTCGTCGAAGGCCATCACGACCGCCGCCGCACCGTAGCGGCGCAGCAGCCGGGCCTGGTGCCTGAACTGCTCTTCGCCCTCCTTCATGCTGATCGAGTTGACGATGCCCTTGCCCTGGATGCAGCGCAGGCCGGCCTCGATCACTTCCCACTTCGAGCTGTCGACCATGATCGGCACGCGGGCGATGTCGGGCTCGCTGGCGATCAGGTTCAGGAATCGCACCATCGCGGCCTTGCTGTCGAGCATGGCCTCGTCCATGTTGATGTCGATCACCTGTGCGCCGTTCTCGACCTGCTGGCGCGCGACGGCCAGCGCTTCCTCGAACTGGCCATTGAGGATCATCCGCGCGAAGGCCTTGGAGCCAGTGACGTTGGTGCGCTCGCCGATGTTGACGAACAGGGCACCCTCGCCGATCTGCACCGGCTCGAGGCCGGACAGCTTCATCGGGGGCGGATTCTGGGATGCGGACGGATCGGTTGGCATGGGCTCACCTGCAGGACGTTGGGGTCAGGCGAGCGTCGTTGCACTCCAGGGTCTGGAAGCCCAAGCCTGACGCGGCCGCCCGGATGGACGGCGGCGCTGCAACGCTCCTTGGGAGCCGCGGATTTTACGCCGGCTGGGCGGCGCCGGCAGCCGAAGCCGGCAGGCCGAAGATGGCGTCGAAGGCCCAGTTGAAGACGAAGGTGTAGACCAGGAAGAAAACCACCAGGCCGAGGTCCATCACCAGGGCGTCCCACAGGCTGACGTCGAGCCACCAGGCGAACACCGGCACCAGGAAGGCCACTAGGCCGCCCTCGAAACCGATCGCATGGGCGATGCGGCGGCACACGCTGCGGCCGCGCAGCGTCTGGCGCGATTCCCAGCGCTCGAACAGGGCATTGAACGAGAGGTTCCAAAGCACCGCGATGACCGAGGCGATGACCGCCAGCACGCCCGAATGACCCAGGCCCTGGCCCGACATCAGCGCCAGCCCCGCGCCGGCGGCGACGATGGCGATGCCCTCGTAGAGGCTGATGTAGACGACGCGGCGCTTGAGCCCTTGCATGGAATCGATCCTGTGTTGGTTGGCGTGGAACCGAACTTTATGTTTGTTCCGCTGATATATAAAGTCATCTTCTTTCAGAAAACTTGATAGATMGAGCGCCATGAGTTTTTCCAGCGATAACGTGGAGGTGTTCCTTGCGGTCGTCGACCATGGCTCTTTTTCCGCCGCGGCACGGGCCCTGGGGCGGGTGCCCTCGGCGGTCAGCATGGCCATTGCCAACCTCGAAGCCGAGCTCGACCTGCCGCTGTTCGACCGCAGCGGTCGCGAGCCGCAGCCAACCGCCGCCGCGCGTTCGCTCGAACCGCAGGCGCGCCTACTGGCGGCGCAGTTGAAGCAGCTCCAGGTTCAGGCGCTGGCGCTCACCCAGGGGCTCGAGAACCGCCTCACGCTGGCGATCGCCCCCGAGCTGCTGGCGGCGCCCTGGAGCGGCCCATTGGCCGCCTTGGCGGACGAATACCCGTTGCTGGAGGTCGAGGTGCTGGCCGCGCCGCAGGCCGATGCGCTGGCGCTGCTGCACAGCGGCCGGGCCCAACTGGCGCTGGTCTTCGAACGCCCCAGCCTGGACGGCCGGGAGGGCTTCCAGGAGGTGGCCAGCGACACCATGGTGGCCGTGATGGCGCCCGACCACCCGGTGCTGGCGGCGGCCGGCGGACGGCTGCGCGAGGAGCACCTGACGACCACGCGGCAGATCGTGGTCGCCGGGCGCGATCTCGCCACCAGCGACCCGCGCTTCGTCTTCGCGCGCCATGTCTGGCGCACCGACAACGCGCTGGCCGCCCTGAGCCTGATCACCGCCGGGCTGGGCTGGGGCTGGCTGCCGCGCAACTTCGCAAGGCCGCACGTGGCAGCGGGCGCGCTGGTCGAAATTCCGTTCGAGAACCTGTCCAACGGGCTCGACCTGTGGGTCGACGTGGTCTGGTCACGCGAGCGGCCGCTGGGCCTGGGCGCCCAGCGCTTCGTGTCGCTGATCGCCCGCAAGAAGGACTGAAGGCCGGCGCTCACCCGCCGCGGCCGCCGCCCCCTCCGTGGCCGCCGCCACCGTGGCCGCCACCGCGGCCGCCACCCTCACCACCTCCGTGACCACCTCCGTGGCCGCCACCGTGCCCGCCACCCTGGCCGCCTCCGTGACCACCCTGGCCACCTCCGCGGCCGCCACCGCCGCCGCCGCCCCCTTGCCCCGGTGGACGACCGCCGGTCTGGAAGTCGTTGCCGGGCGGCCGCGCGCCCGGGGGCCGGGGTCCCCCGCCATGCGG
>NZ_JBFUIU010000679.1:0-4747 GCF_056401695.1 Variovorax sp. P4_D9 | reverse complement strand
GCTTAAGGCTTCCTGCCCGCCGCGGATCGCCGCTGTGGATCGCTCTATCTGCGTGGCCATCAGGCGCTGCTTGCGTGATGGCGGCTCGCATGAGTCGAGAAGGCGGCTACTTTGCCCGTGCCGGAACCGTTTGTGAATCGTCCAAGCGGACTGCGTGGTATTCGCGCACTTTGTGACGCAGTTCTTTTTTTGCCGGCGATCGGGTGCTAGGCGATTCCGCCCGCCGGTTCGTGGGCACGCTCGATTCGGAGGGCAAAACCCGGCCTGGATCATCCCTTCGGATGGTTCTTGTCGCGCAGCGTGCTGGGAGTTGGAGTACCGATTTGCCCGATTTCGATCAGACGGGACCAGCATGCGCCATGGCTTCCGTGCCGGCTCTGCGGAAGGCGCCCGGCGTCATTGCGGTCTCGCGGCGAAACACTCGGTTGAAGGCGGCCACCGATTCGTAGCCGACCTGGCGCGACACCTCGGACAGGGCGACGTTCCCCTGCTGCAGCAGCCGACTCGCGCAATACATCCGCCACTGGGTCAGATATTCGAGCGGCGATTGGCCGACCACGGCCTTGAAGCGGGCCGCAAAGGCGGAGCGCGACATGCCGGCCGTGCGCGCCAGCGATTCCACCGTCCAGTCCTGGGCCGGGGCGCCGTGCATTGCTTCCAGCGCCCGGGCCAAGTGGCGGTCGGCGATGGCGCCCAGCCAGCCGCGGGTCGGACCGCCGGGCTGCATCGAATAACCGCGGATCGCGTGCACGAACAGCAGTTCGAACAGGCGGCTGACCACCGCAGTCGACCCCATCCCGGGCGACTCGGTCTCCAGGGCCAGCATTTCCAGGACGGATTGAAAGGCAAGGCTGCGGTGCTGGTCCAGCTTCAGGTACAGCAACGATGGCAACGCCTGCAGCAAAGGCCGGGCTTCGACGGCATCGAGTTCGAACGAGCCGCTGACGAAAGTGGTGAGCGCGCCGCCGGCGCCAACCTGGATGTGGTTGCCGACGCGCAGTTTCTCCACGTCCAAGCAGTCGATCAGGGCCGAGTCCTCGTGGTCGTACAGCCGGTAGGGCGTGCCGTCCAGCTTGATGAACACATCGCCGCTGCGCAGCGCAATCGGCTGCGGGCTGCCGGGCGTAGTCAGGATCGCCGAGCCGCGCACCAGCAGCACGAAATTGATGCCGCGCTCGCCGGGCGAGTTGACGCCCCACGGCGCGCTGGCATCCATCCGGGTGAAATTGGCGGTGCGGATGTGCAGGCCGGCGAGGATGTCGCTTAAAGGGTCCATGACTCTTTTGATTTTGGACGAATGAGCAATAAAGATAGACGTTTGGAGATTGTTCGTCTCCACGAGCCTAAATACTATAGACGACATTCGACCGGAACTGACCCATGGAATCCATGACCCCTATCGAGCAGGTGCGCGCCGCCAAGGCCCGCTATTGCCGCTATGCCGACACCAAGCAATGGGAGCCTTTTTCGGCGCTGTTCATCGCAGCCCCCCAAATCCTGATCTATGACGCCGCCGACCAGCTGATCCGTCTCGTTCGATACGCGCGAGGCGTTTGTTGCGGCGTGCCGAGGCTATCTGGAGGGCACGCACTCCATCCACCAGGTGCACAACGACGAGCTGACCCAGGTGTCCGACACCGAGATCCGCGCCATCTGGTCGATGGAGGATTGCGTGATCTTCCCCGAAGCGGACGCCAGCGCCGATCCCCGTCCGGCCTGCCATCACGGCTACGGCCATTACCACGAAACCTGGGTGCTGGACGGCGGCGCATGGCGCATCGCGCGCTTGGACCTGCGCCGCACCATTCTTGAAATCACCCCCAAGTAAAAAAGGAATGGCAGTGAAAGCAGTTGTGATGAACCAAACGGGCGATATCGGGGTGTTGGCGTATGTGGAGCGGCCGGACCCCGTGCCCGGCGCGGGGCAGGTGCTGGTGCAGATCGCCGTCGCCGGCGTCAATTTCATGGACATCGGCGTGCGCCAGGGCATGGCGTGGAACGAGATGCCCAACCCGAAGATCCTGGGCGTCGAGGGCGCGGGCCGCGTGCTGGCCGTGGGCGAGGGTGTCGACGGCTTCGACATCGGCCAACGTGTGGCCTGGGTCTACGCGCCCGGCAGCTATGCGGAGAAGATCGCCATTCCGGCCACTTCGCTGGTGCCC
The DNA here is from genome assembly GCF_056401695.1 of Variovorax sp. P4_D9. Taxonomy (NCBI): domain Bacteria; kingdom Pseudomonadati; phylum Pseudomonadota; class Betaproteobacteria; order Burkholderiales; family Comamonadaceae; genus Variovorax; species Variovorax sp. P4_D9. Next base: position 2,585 of record NZ_JBFUIU010000679.1, on the reverse strand, counting down.
ATCCCCGACGGTATCGACGACAAGACCGCCGCGTCGGTGATGATGCAAGGCCTGACCGCCAGCCATTTCGCCACGGATTTCTATTCCACCCAGCCGGGCGATATCGCCTTCGTCCACGCGGCGGCCGGCGGCCTCGGGCTGCTGCTGACCCAGATCATCAAGCTGCGCGGCGGGCAGGTGATCGGCCGCGTGTCGTCGATGGACAAGGTCGCGGTGGCCAAGGCAGCCGGAGCGGATCACGTGATCGTTGGCACCGACGGCACGTTCGTCGAGAAGGCGCGCGAGCTGTCCGGCGGCGAAGGCGTGCACGTAGTATTCGACGGCTCTGGCCCCAGCACATTCCAGGGATCGCTAGACGTGCTGCGCCGCTCGGGGACGTTCTGCTGGTTCGGCCCGGTGCTGGGCGGGCCCGGTCCGATCGACATCATGAGCCTGCCCAAGAGCATCAAGCTGGGCTACGCGGTCTTCTTCGATCACATCCATACGCCGGAACTGTTGCGCGCGCACTCAGCGCGACTGTTCGACTGGATCGCCGAAGGCAAGCTGAAAGTCCATATCGGCGGCGTATATCCGCTGGCCGATGCCGCCAAGGCCCACGCCGACATGGCAAGCCGCGCGACCATCGGCAAGCTGCTGCTGATGCCCTGAATCACGGTGTCATCCCCACCCTGGCGCCGGTCCTCCCATCGATGATCCCAGTCGGTCGGAAGGACGCTAGCGCTTTGGCGAGCAGGCGTAGTGCGTGGGGCTGCCGCCACCCGCTCGAACGCATCGGCCAGTGCCTGAATGTGCCCACTCTTGCCGGCACCGTCCACGCCCTCAAGGGTCAGAAAGAGCCCCGCCCCCCGGGAACCTTGTCGGTGCTCGCCGGGGGGATCAGCGAGGTCGGGATGTACCGCGTTCATGGTGCGCACCGATTGGGTTCGGCCCCGTCCTCGGCCTGTGCGATCGCCAGATTGCGCTCGATGGATGGTCCGGAATCGGGAAGTTGCTCGGCGTGGGCAGGGTCCGGAGAGTGGCTGTGTGGCGTCGGCGCGGCGGAGTTCATGCGGAAGTTCGAAAAGTTGGAAGCCTCGCGGGGGGGGGTGTCGGTCTATTATCCGTATCGATCTTTCGACACAGATAAATGATTGCGCAAGGTTAGCCGTGAGAACTCTTCAACGCACCGCTTTCGGGCCCAACGCCGCTGCCTTTCCCGCCCCAGTAGGCTCGCCCGTGCTGCCGGTCCTGCAGCAGGAGTCGACGGCTGAAGTGCGAGCGGCGCTCCTGGCGACCACGCTGACCGGCATGCCAACCCAGCGGATCTCGCTCAAGGACCTCGAGGCAAACATAGAGACCCGCGAAGCCCTGGCCAGCTACACAGGCGAGATCCTCCCGGTGGACACGGTCGAGTTCGTACGCGCGGCCATGGGCGTGCGTGGCGTGCCGGAACCGGAGGCCATGGTCATGACCCGGTCACGGATTTCGTGCGCCGGGAGATCCGCGCCGGCGTCCTGTTTGAGCTGAAGGCCCTCCAGGAACCGATCTTCGTGAAGCCAGTGGCCACTAAGGCCTTCTCCGGCTTCGTCTACGACCCCCGCCCTGGCGCCACGCACTCCGATGACCAGCGCGAGCAGCTCGCCGTGATCGCGAAGCTGAAGGCCAGCACCCGGGTCTGGCCCTCCGAGGTGGTGGAGTTCGTGTGCGAGCGGCGCTACTACGTGACGCTTCCGGCCGGATCCTCGCCCGAGCCCGCTACGACGCCGATGGCGCCGACGACGCGCCTGAACCCACCGCCGAGGTGGTCCAGAACGCCGTCAACAGCACCGTCTCGTACCTCGAGGCGCGGGGCAACGCCCATCCCTTCGCCGTTGACGTTGGCGTCCTGGCCAACGGGCGCACCGCGATCGTGGAACTGTCGGATGCCTGGGCCCTCGGCCTCTACGCTCACGCCCGCACGCCGGCCGGCACCGCCTGGAAGGCCCAGGACTAAATCGAATTTCTACAACTGCGCTGGCGCTCGATCGTCGCCTACGCGCAGCTGCGTGCGGCCAAGGAGACAGGCCAGCGCCTGGCCGAAGCCGGCCCGGTCGTCGGCAAGCCGGGTTCTGGTCCGAGCAGGGCAGCAGCGTTTCCTCGCCCCCACCTGAAAAACATTTGAGCGGGGCGGTATATCATGAAGARGCCCCTCMGCCAGCGCCCCTCCCSTCCCGGCCTCACCCCCGTGGATCCTTGCTCCCACCGGAACCATGTCCGCGCAAGTGCTTGGCCACGCCGAGCCTTGTTCCCGAGGTAGCGGATCCCTTGCGGATCTGTGCCCGCGGGATCGTGTCCCACCCGGCCAAATGGCACCACCCGACCTGTTCCACGTAAGCGATGCGCGCCGGCACGACGCCCGTCTCCTGGTGCCGGAAATGCGACACCCGCATGGCCGAGTCCGCCGAGCCCTTTGTTCCCTCGGGAAACGTGTCCCATTGGAACCATTTCCATCGGGAAGCTGATCCATCGGATCCTGGGTCGCATCGCCCAACCCGACATCGACACCATTGGTACCAGGCTCCCTCCGGTCAGGCCCCATCGGAACAAGCCGTCGTCGGTACCAGAGG
>NZ_JBFUIU010000678.1:0-4755 GCF_056401695.1 Variovorax sp. P4_D9 | reverse complement strand
TCACCGGCTGGCCTTTCAGGCTCTTGAGGGCCTGCGCCAGCGCGAAGTCGTCGCCGGCCCCGAATTCGGGCACCTTGCGGTCCTGCGGTGGCTTCTTGGCCTCTTCCTCGAGGCGCTTGCGAGCCTCGTCACGGGCCTTCTCGCGCTCGGGGTCCTTGCTCTCGGGGCCCTGGCCGCTGGCCAGGTGCTTCTCGAGGTCGGCCTCGCGCATGCGCAGCGCCGCGAACGGGCTGCCCTCGGCGCTCTCGTCGACCAACACGTTGGGCACGATGCCCTTGGCCTGGATCGAGGTGCCGCTCGGCGTGTAGTAGCGCGCCGTGGTGATCTTCAGGCCGGTGTCGGGGCCGAGCGGACGCACCGTCTGCACTGAGCCCTTGCCGAAGGTCTGGCTGCCCATGACGGTGGCGCGCTTGTGGTCCTGCAGGGCGCCGGCGACGATCTCGCTGGCCGAGGCCGAGCCTTCGTTCACGAGCACCACCAGCGGCACGGTCTTCAGGGCCGCAGGCAGGTTGCGCAGCGGGTCACTGCCGGCACGGCGCTGGTAGAACTCGGGCGCCGCCTTGTAGATCGACTTGCTCTCGGCCAGTTGGCCGTCGGTCGACACCACCGTGACGTTTTCGGGCAGGAAGGCGGCCGAGATTGCGACCGCGGCGTCGAGCAGGCCGCCCGGGTMGTTGCGCAGGTCGAGTACCAAGCCCTTGAGGTTCGGGTCCTGCTTGTAGATCTCTTCGACCTTCTTGACGAAATCGTCGACCGTGCGTTCCTGGAACTGCGACAGGCGGACCCAGGCGTAGCCCGGCTCCATTACCTTGCCGCGAACCGACTGGGTGCGGATTTCCTCGCGCGTGATCGTGACCGGGAAGGTGCGGTTCTCGTCCTTGCGGAAGATGGTCAGCAGCACCTTGGTGTTGGCCTCGCCGCGCATGCGCTTGACGGCCTCGTTGAGCGAAAGGCCGCGCACGGCGGTGTCGTCGATCTTGGTGATCAGGTCGTTCGGCTTGAGGCCGGCGCGGAAGGCCGGCGAGCCCTCGATCGGCGACACCACCTTGATCAGGCCGTCTTCCTGCGAAATCTCGATGCCGACGCCGACGAAGCGACCGGTGGTGCCTTCGCGGAATTCCTTGAAGGATTTCTTGTCGAAATACTGCGAATGCGGATCGAGCCCGGCAACCATGCCGGAGATCGCATCCGAAATCAGTTTCTTCTCGTCGACCGGTTCGACGTAGTCGCTCTTGACCATGCCGAAAACAGCGGCCAGCTGCTGCAGTTCCTCGAGGGGCAAGGGAGCCAGCGAGCCGCGCGCAACGGTTTGTAACGAGACGGTGGTCAGCACGCCGGCAAAGGCGCCCGCGGCGACCCAGCCGGTGATCTTCATTTTCTGGCCCATGTGAAAGTGTCCTTGTCGCCTATCAACCCAATATACACAGCTTGGAAGCAAGTTGCCGGCCGCGGTTCCTCACCGAGCAGAACAAATTGAGAATTTCTGTTACGCCTTGCCCTGGGAGGCGACCGCGGCCGCCGCCTTCTCGACGGCGTCGGCATCGCCGAGATAGTAGTGGCGCAGCGGCTTGAGCTCGTCGTCGAGCTCGTAAACCAGCGGGATTCCGTTGGGAATGTTCAGGCCCACGATGGCGTCGTCGGAGATGCCGTCGAGGTACTTCACCAGCGCGCGGATGGAATTGCCGTGCGCTGCCACCAGCAGCCGGCGGCCGGCGCGGACCGCCGGTGCCATCGATTCGTTCCAGAACGGCAGCACTCGGGCGACCGTGTCCTTCAGGCATTCGGTCAGGGGCACCTGCTCGGGCGCCAGCTTAGCGTAGCGGACGTCGCCGCGCTCGCTGCGCGGATCGTTCGGCTCGAGCGGCGGCGGCGGCGTGCTGTAGCTGCGGCGCCAGACCAGCACCTGCTCGTCCCCGTACTTCTTGGCGGTCTCGGCCTTGTTGAGTCCCTGCAGCCCGCCGTAATGGCGCTCGTTGAGGCGCCAGGAATGCACCACCGGCAGCCAGGTACGGTCGAGCTCGTCCAGTGAGTGCCAGAGCGTGCGGGTGGCGCGCTTGAGCACGCTGGTATAGGCGAGGTCGAAGTCGTAGCCCTCGGCCTTCAGCAGCCGGCCGGCCTGCTTGGCCTGCTCGACGCCGGTCGGCGTCAGGTCGACATCGGTCCAGCCGGTGAAGCGGTTTTCGAGATTCCAGGTCGATTCGCCGTGGCGGATCAGTACCAGTTTGTGCATGGGAGAGGCCTTTGGGAACGCGTGCGGAAAGCCGACATTCTAAAATCCGAGGTTTGCCACTCAAGGAATACCGTGAAATTCATCGTCGACAACTGGATGCTGATCCTGATTGCGCTCAGTTCGGGCGGCATGCTGGCATGGCCTATGGTGCGCGGCGCGAACGCCGGCTCGCTCTCGGCGCAGGGCGCGGTGCAGCTGATCAACCGTGAGCGCGCGGTGGTGGTCGACGTCCGCGAGCCCGAGGAATTCGCGACCGGCCATGTGACGGGCGCCAAGAATGTGCCGCTCGCCCAGTTCGAGCAGAAGCTGCCGACGGCCGTGAAAAACAAGTCGTTGCCGTTGTTGCTTGTCTGCGCAAGTGGGTCGCGGGCACAGCGCGCGGTCGCCACGGCCAAGAAGCTCGGCTACGAGCAAGCCCAAGCGGTGTCCGGCGGACTCAAATCCTGGAAAGACGCTAATCTGCCGCTTGAAAAGGCCTGAACGCTCCACGAAATAGTCCCGATGCAAGCCGTCAAGATGTACACCACCGCCGTTTGCCCCTACTGCATTCGCGCGAAGCAAATCCTCAAGTCCAAGGGCGTCGAACAAATCGAAGAGATCCGCATCGACAGCGACCCGCAGGCACGCGCCACGATGATGGACCTCACGCGCCGTCGCACCGTGCCGCAGATCTTCATCGGCGAGACCCACGTCGGCGGCTGCGACGACCTGATCGCGCTCGACGGACGGGGTGGCTTGACGCCGTTGCTGCACGGCGCCTGAGCCCTCCGGCGGTCGGGCGATAATGGCCAGCTACCACCAGCAGCCCGCTCCGGGAGCCCCCGGGCGGGCATTGTTTTGATTTCCCGAAAGTTAGAGCCATGGCCGACCAGCAAGCACAAGACCCCGTTTTCCAGATCCAGCGCGTCTACCTGAAGGATCTATCGCTCGAGCAACCCAACTCGCCGGCCATCCTGCTCGAACAGGAGCAGCCGACCGTCGACATCCAACTCGGCGTCGACGCCCAGCCCGTGACCGACGGCATCTTCGAGATCACCGTGTCGGCCACCGTGCAGACCAAGATCGGCGACAAGACCGTGTTCCTGGTCGAGGCCAAGCAGGCCGGCATCTTCGAGATCCGCAACCTGCCGGAAGAGCAGATGGGCCCGATCCTCGGCATCGCTTGCCCGCAGATCGTCTATCCCTACCTGCGCGGCAACGTGGCTGACGTGATCCAGCGCGGCGGCTTCCCGCCGGTGCACCTGGCCGAAATCAATTTCCAGGCGATGTTCGAGCAGCAGCAAGCCCAGGCCGCCGGCCAAGCTTCGCCGATCGTCACGCAATAAGCCCGGCGCCCCTCCCGCCGATGAAGATCTGCGTGCTCGGCGCCGGTGCCTGGGGCACGGCGCTGGCTATCAATGCAGCCGGCCGCCATCCGGTCACGCTGTGGGCGCGCGACGCCGCCCAGGTCCTCGCCATGTCCTCGGCGCGGGAAAACGCGCGCTATCTCCCGGGCATCGGATTCCCCGCGACGCTGAATGTGCGTGGCGGCGACGCATCGGCCGCGTTCGCCGACGCCGAGCTCGTCATCGTGGCGACGCCGATGGCGGCGCTGCGCGAGCAACTCGGCCTGCTGCGCCAGGTCGGCTGTCCGGTGGCATGGCTTTCCAAGGGTGTCGAGCCGGCCCAGGCCGGCTCCGCCGATGTGGGGCTGCTGGCCCACGAGATCCAGGTGCGCGTGGCACCCGGCCTCCAGGCCGGCGTACTCAGCGGTCCGAGCTTCGCCCAGGAAGTGGCGCAGGGCCGACCCACCGCGCTGGTCGCGGCCAGTCCGCTGGCCGCCGTGCGGGAGGCGCTGGTCGAGGTCTTCCATGGGCCGACCCTGCGCGTCTATGCCAACGAGGACATCGTCGGCGTCGAAATCGGCGGTGCGGTCAAGAACGTGCTCGCGATCGCGACCGGCCTGGCCGACGGGCTCGACCTCGGCCTCAATGCGCGGGCCGCGCTGATCACGCGCGGCCTGGCCGAGATGACGCGCTTCGGCGTCGCCCTCGGCGCCCGGGCCGAGACCTTCATGGGCCTGTCCGGGCTGGGCGACCTAGTGCTCACGGCGACCGGCGATCTGTCGCGCAACCGCAAGGTCGGCTTGCTGCTGGCGCAGGGCCGGACGCTGTCGCAGGCGGTGGATTCGCTCGGCCACGTGGCCGAAGGTGTCTATTGCGCGCGCACCGTGGTGCAGCGGGCCCGCCGCCTGGGGGTCGAAATGCCCATTTCGGACAGCGTGGTGGCCGTGCTGGACGGGCGGCTCAGGCCCGCCGAGGCGGTGGCCGGCCTCATGGGACGCGAGCCGGGCGTCGAGTCGGCCTGAAAGCTCTGGCCGCATCGGCCGGCCTTGACGGCTCATACTAAATTGCGTTCAAAGATATAGAAGTTATCCATTCGAACCCAGTCATTGACTGGGTTTTCGTTGGATTGGATTCGAGGGCGACGAGCCCGTGGGTCAGGGCGCTTTCGACGGCGTCCAGATTGGCGAAGACGTGGTTGGC
>NZ_JBFUIU010000677.1:0-4782 GCF_056401695.1 Variovorax sp. P4_D9 | reverse complement strand
GGCGTCAGTCGGTGGACGTGGTGACAGGAAGAATGAAGCGGAACAAGGCACCGCCGCCGGGATTGTGCGCCGCCGACAGCGTTCCGCCGTGCGCCTCGATCAGCTTGCGGCAGATCGCGAGGCCAACGCCAAGGCCGCTCGTGAAGGTGGATCTCGAGACACGCTCAATAGCAGGCGCTTGAAGCGCAGCAGGTCGAGCACCGAGACGGGCGCCGGCCCGGTGCCGAGCGGGTCGACCTCATGCTTCATGGGCTATGCGCTCACCACGTTCGCCGCCACCCAGTCTGCATAGGGCCGATGCACGTCCGCCAGTGTCTCGGCGTGGATATCGGGCACCTCGTAGGGATGGCATTGCGCGATGGCGGTCATCAGCGCGGGCGTCAGCAGCAGCGTGGTCTTGAACAGCAGGCGGACTTCGGCTTCGCGCTGCAGCTTGCCCTGCCAGCGATAGACGCTGTCGATCGGCGTGAGCTGCGCGCAAGCCGCGAGGCGGCGCTCGACCATGGCGGTGGCCAGCGCGCTGGCCTGCTCGGCGGTGGCGACAGTGGTGGTGACGGCTGCGATCACGTCGCATCCGGTGTCGCCGCTGGCGGAGGCGGCTGCGTTCATGCGGAACTCCTCGGGGTGTTCCGGATTGTGCTGCGCGTACGGTTCGTCGGCGACCCCGGACCGGGTCAGGCCATCCGGGAAAACCCGAGGCGACGATCCGGCGTTCACCGTTCATGCGGCGAAGGCCGCCATTCGTGCGCGCGACGCGGTCGTTCGTGCGTCGGAACCCGCGCTCGAATCCCGGGGTCTTACCTTCTGCCGACCCCACGATAGGAGACGAGAACGATGATCCCAGCCGGATTCGACTATCACGCGCCGCGCTCGGTCGGCGACGCGATCGCGCTGCTCGGGCAGTACGGCGGCGACGCCAAGCTGCTGGCCGGCGGCCACAGCCTGCTGCCGATGATGAAGCTGCGTTTCGCGCAGCCGGCGCACCTGATCGACCTGAACCGCATCGAGGCGCTGCGCGGCATCCGCGAGGAGGGCGCGACGATCGTGATCGGCGCGATGACGGTCGAGAACGAGCTGATCAACTCGACGCTGCTGCTGCAGAAGCTGCCGCTGCTGCCCGAGGCCGCGAAGCAGATCGCCGATCCGCAGGTGCGCAACCGCGGCACCATCGGGGGCGACATCGCGCACGGCGACCCCGGCAACGACCACCCGGCGCTGTCGATCGCGCTGGATGCGGTGTTCGTGCTCGAAGGTCCGAAGGGCACGCGCCCGGTGAATGCCGACGGCTTCTTCCACGGCACCTACATGACCGACATGGCCGAGGACGAGGTGCTGACCGCGATCCGCATCCCGGCCTTCGCGCCCGGCACCGGCTACGCCTACCAGAAGCTCAAGCGCAAGACCGGCGACTGGGCCACCGCCGCGGCGGCCGTGGTGCTGCGCGTCGACGGCGGCAACGTGGGCCACGTCCGCATCGCGCTGACCAACCTGGCGCCCACGGCCCTGCGCGCCGCCGACGCCGAAGCCGCGCTACTCGGCAAGCCGCTGACCGAGGCCGCGATCGCCGATGCCGCAGCCCGCGCGATGGCGATCTGCGACCCCGCTGAGGACCTGCGCGGCGACCGCGACTACAAGATCGCGATGGCCGGCCAGATGGTGCAGCGCGCGCTGCGGACGGCGCTGTCGCGCTGCAAGTGAGGAGCCGGATCCCATGGCCAAGCAAATCATCAATGTCAGCGTCAACGGCAAGCGCCTCGAGAAGGCGGTCGAGCCACGCACGCTGCTGATCCACTTCCTGCGCGAGGACTGCCACCTGACCGGCGCGCACATCGGCTGCGAGACCAGCCACTGCGGCGCCTGCACCGTCGACCTCGACGGCCAGTCGGTCAAGAGCTGCACCCACCTGGCGATCCAGTGCGACGGCTCCGAGGTGCTGACGGTCGAAGGCCTCGCCAAGGGACCGCTGCTGCATGCGGTGCAGGAGGGCTTCTACAAGGAGCACGGCCTGCAGTGCGGCTTCTGCACGCCCGGGATGCTGATGCGCAGCTACCGCTTCCTGCAGGAGATTCCGAACCCGACCGAGGAGGAAGTGCGAGCGGGCATCGGTGGCAACTTATGCCGCTGCACCGGCTACCAGAACATCGTGAAGGCGGTCTTGTACGCGGCGGCCAAGCTGCAGCAGGCTGAAAAGGTGGCCGCATGAACGCTCCGATCAATCCCGATCTGCTGGAGCGTGCCGCCGCGCTGCAGGGCATGGGCGACAGCCGCCTGCGTAAGGAAGACGCGCGCTTCATCCAGGGCAAGGGCAACTACGTCGACGACATCCAGATGCCGGGCATGCTGCACATGGATATCGTGCGCTCGCCGGTCGCACATGCGCGCATCCGCAAGATCGACAAGTCCGACGCCCTGAAGGTGCCCGGGGTGATCGCGGTGCTGACGGCCGAGGACCTCAAGCCGCTCAAGCTGCACTGGATGCCGACCCTGGCCGGCGATGTGCAGGCGGTACTGGCCGACGAGAAGGTGCACTTCCAGATGCAGGAGGTCGCGGTCGTGATCGCCGAGGACCGCTATGCGGCGGCCGATGGCGTCGAGGCGGTGATCGTCGAGTACGACGAACTGCCGGTGGTGATCGACCCTTACGCCGCGCTAGCGCCCGATGCGCCGGTGCTGCGCGAGGACCTGGCCGGCAAGACCGAGGGCGCGCACGGCAAGCGTGAGCATCCGAACCACATCTTCACCTGGGAGGCGGGCGACAAGGCCGCCGCCGACGCCGCCTTCGACGCCGCGCCGGTGAAGGTGGCCGAGCGCATCTCCTACCCGCGCGTGCATCCGTGCCCCCTGGAGACCTGCGGCTGCGTGGCGTCCTTCGATCCGATCCGCGGCGAGCTCACGACCTGGATGACCTCGCAGGCGCCGCACGTGGTGCGCACCGTGGTGTCGCTGCTGTCGGGCATCCCGGAGTCGAAGGTGCGCATCGTCTCGCCCGACATCGGCGGCGGCTTCGGCAACAAGGTCGGCGTTTATCCGGGCTACGTGTGTGCCATCGTCGCCAGCATCGTGCTGGGCAAGCCGGTGAAGTGGATCGAGGACCGGATTGAGAACATCTCGAGCACGGCCTTCGCCCGCGACTACCACATGGACGGCGAACTCGCGGCCACGGCCGACGGCAGGATCCTCGGCCTGAGGGTCAACGTGATCGCCGACCATGGCGCCTTCGACGCCTGCGCCGATCCGACCAAGTACCCGGCCGGCATGTTCCACATCTGCTCGGGCTCCTACGACATCCCGGCGGCCTGGTGCAGCGTGAAGGGCGTGTACACCAACAAGGCGCCCGGCGGCGTGGCCTACCGCTGCTCGTTCCGCGTGACCGAGGCGGTCTATCTGATCGAGCGCATGGTCGACATCCTGGCGCAGCAGCTCGACATCGACAAGGCCGAGATCCGGGCCAGGAACTTCATCCGCAAGGAGCAGTTCCCCTACACCTCGGCCTTCGGCTTCGAGTACGACTCGGGCGACTACCAGGGCGCGCTCGACAAGGTGCTGGCCGCCTGCGACTACAAGGGGCTGCGGGCCGAGCAGGCCGCCAGGCGAGCCGATCCGAACTCGCCGACGCTGATGGGCATCGGCCTGGTCGCCTTCACCGAGGTGGTCGGTGCCGGGCCGAGCAAGATGTGCGACATCCTCGGCGTCGGCATGTTCGACAGCTGCGAGATCCGCATCCATCCGACCGGCAGCGCGATCGCGCGGATGGGCACGATCACGCAGGGCCAGGGCCACCAGACCACCTATGCGCAGATCATCGCGACCGAGCTCGGCATTCCGTCCGAAGTGATCCAGGTCGAGGAGGGCGACACCAGCACCGCGCCCTACGGGCTCGGCACCTACGGCTCGCGCTCGACGCCGGTGGCCGGGGCGGCCATCGCGCTGGCGGCGCGGAAGATCCATGCCAAGGCGCGCAAGATCGCCGCCCACCTGCTCGAGGTCGGCGAGGACGACCTCGACTGGGAGATCGACCGCTTCAAGGTCAAGGGCGACGAGGCGCGCTTCAAGTCGATGAAGGACATCGCCTGGGCCGCCTACCACCAGGCGCCGCCGGGGCTCGAACCGGGGCTGGAGGCGGTGCACTACTACGACCCGCCGAACTTCACCTTTCCGTTCGGAATCTACCTGTGCGTGGTCGACATCGACCGCGGCACCGGCGAGACGAAGGTGCGGCGCTTCTATGCGCTGGACGACTGCGGCACGCGCATCAACCCGATGATCATCGAGGGCCAGATCCACGGCGGGCTCACCGAAGGCTACGCGGTCGCGATGGGCCAGCAGATGCCTTTCGACGCCCAGGGCAACCTGCTGGGCAACACGCTGATGGACTACTTCCTGCCGACCGCGGTCGAGACGCCGAAGTGGGAATGCGATCACACCGTGACGCCGTCGCCGCACCATCCGCTGGGCGCCAAGGGCGTGGCCGAGTCGCCGCACGTCGGCTCGATCCCGACCTTCACCTCGGCGGTGGTCGATGCCTTTGCKCACCTGGGTGTCAGGCACATGGTGATGCCGCACAGCGCCTACCGTGTCTGGCAGCAACTCAAGCAAAGCGGTGTCGCGCTCTGAGGCGCGGCACCGGATCGTGGTCCCATGGAAGTCAAACTCGACAAACGCTATCCACTCGACGTCGACGCACAACGCGCCTGGACGCTGCTCGCCGATGTGCCGGCGACGGCCGGCTGCATGCCCGGTGCGGCCATCACCGAGAAGATCGACGACACGCACTACAAGGGC
>NZ_JBFUIU010000676.1:0-4795 GCF_056401695.1 Variovorax sp. P4_D9 | reverse complement strand
GGACTGGCGCAAGCGATGCAAGAACGCCGACGGCCCCGCGTGGGGGCCGTCGAAATGATGGGATGGGCGCACCAACCGCTAACGCGCAAGAACGCCGACGCTCCGGCGCCAGGCGCAGAAGCGGTCTGCTCCTATCGAGCAGCGTTACCCAAATAGTGGTGCGTGGAAATCCAGGCTAGGCACGGTGCGCGCTGGTTCGCTGCACTGGGCAGCGAACTGCGCAAGGGCGACGTGGTGCTGGTGACCGCCGACGACGTGATCCCCGCCGACGGCGAGGTCATCGAGGGCGTGGCCAGCGTCGACGAAAGTGCCATCACCGGCGTATCGGCGCCCGTCATCCGGGAGAGCGGTGGCGATTTCTCCGCGGTCACCGGCGGCACCCGCGTGCTGTCAGACTGGATCGTCGTCAGGATCACGGTCAACCCTGGCGAGACCTGAGTGGTCACGGGCGTTGTCTACCCGATGGCCACGACGGGCGCTGCAAAGTTCGCCTTTCCCGATCAAGCTGCAGGCAGCCTGCGCGCGCCATCCCCCACGTCCCCCGGTCGGGTGATGGCGCACACGTCCCCCGCTTCAAAGAATGCGATCTAGGTGGGGGGACATCCGGCCTGCATGCCGGTTGCGCGTTCGTGCTGCGAGCGGTCTGAGTTGATGTTTCGTCGGCGCTTCTGGTGCCGGTACCCCTTACTTTTTACTCCCCACCAAGGAAGACCTGGAGAAGCCCCAATGAGCTATATGCCCCCCATCAAGGACATCCTGTTCGCCGTCACCGAGCTGGCCGGACTGCAACAGATCACACGCCTGCCCGGCTTCGAGGATGCCACGCCGGACACGGCCCAGGCCGTCCTCGAGGAATGCGCGAAGCTGTGCAGCGAGGTGATCGCGCCACTGAACATCATCGGCGACCGCACTCCCAACACCTGGAAGGACGGCGTGGTCACCTCGCCGCCTGGCTTTGCCGATGGCTACCGCCAGTACGCTTCCGGCGGCTGGCAAGCCGTGCAGCATCCGAGCGAATACGGCGGGCAAGGCTTGCCGAAACTGATCGCAGCCCCCTGCGTCGAGATGGCGAATGCCGCCAGTCCCGCGTTCGCGCTGTGCGGGGTGCTGACCGACGGCGCCATCGATGCACTGCTGACGGCCGGCAGTGAGGAGCAGAAGCAGCGCTACCTGCCGAAGCTCATTGCCGGCCAGTGGACCGGGACCATGAACCTCACCGAGCCCCAGGCAGGTTCGGACCTGGCTCTGGTGCGCACGCGCGCCGAGCCCCAGGGCGACGGCACCTACCGGATCTTCGGCACGAAGATCTTCATCACCTGGGGCGAGCACGACATGGCCGAGAACATCGTCCATCTTGTGCTGGCCCGCACGCCCAACGCACCGGAGGGCGTGAAGGGCATTTCGCTGTTCACTGCGCCGAAGTTCCTCGTAAACGGGGACGGCTCGCTGGGCGCGCGCAACGACGTGCAGTGCGTTTCGATCGAGCACAAGCTCGGGATCCGCGGCAGCGCGACCGCGACCCTGCAGTACGGCGACAACGGCGGCGCCATCGGCCAGTTGGTGGGCGAGGAGGGCCGCGGCCTCGAGTACATGTTCATCATGATGAACGCGTCCCGCTTCGCGGCCGGCTTGCAGAGCATCGGCATCGCCGATGCGGCCTACCAGAAGGCGGCTGCCTATGCCAAGGAGCGCGTGCAGAGCCGGCCCGTGGACGGGTCCGCGAAGCAGTCGGTGACGATCATTCACCACCCGGATGTGCGCCGCATGCTCGCGCACATGCGCGCACTGGCCGAAGCGAGCCGCGCACTGACCTACGTCGGTGCCGCGCACGGCGACCTCGCGCGCCACCACCAGGACGCGTCCGCCCGGGCCGAGCATCAGGGCATCTACGAATTTCTGGTGCCGATCATCAAGGGGTGGACGTCGGAGTCGTCGCAGGAAGTGGCGAGCCTGGGAGTGCAGGTACACGGCGGCATGGGCTTCATCGAGGAGACCGGTGCGGCGCAGTACTACCGGGATTCGCGCATTACCTCGATCTACGAAGGCACGACGGCCATCCAGGGGAACGACCTGATCGGCCGCAAGACGCTGCGTGACGGCGGCGCCGTCGCGAATGCCCTGCTGGCCGAGCTCGGGCAGACCCTCGGGGAACTGGCGGCCCGGGACGGTGCGCCTTTCCAATCCATGCACAGGCACCTGGCCCAGGGGCAGCGTTCGCTGAAGTCGGCGGTGGACTTCGTCCTCGCAAACGCCAAGCGTGATGCGAACGGCGTGTTCGTCGGCGCGGTGCTGTACCTGAAGCTCGCGGGCATCGTGCTCGGCGGATGGCAGATGGCCCGGGCCATGCTGGCGGCCCAGAGCAAGCAGTCCGAAGACCCGGTGTTTTACGGCGCGAAGATCGCGACGGCGCAGTTCTTTGCCGAATACATCCTGCCGCAGGCCATGGCGCTCGAGGTGTCGATCACGGGCGCAACGGGCTCGCAAGGCGTGCTGGCCCTCTCCGAAGACCAGTTCTGACCGGAGCCCGACCATGGCCATCGCAAACCAGGTCGAAAGTCCATCGGCACGTTGGATCGAACAATACGGTCCACGCGAAGCCATGGACTACGACGTCGTGATCGTCGGCGGCGGCCCGGCCGGGCTGTCGGCGGCGATCCGCCTGAAGCAGCTGGCGCAGGAAAGAGGCGTCGAGATCGGCGTGTGCGTACTGGAAAAGGGCTCGGAGATCGGGGCCCACATCCTCTCCGGCGCAGTCATGGACCCGCGTGCGATCAACGAACTGATTCCCGATTGGAAGGAGAAGTGCGCTCCGCTGAACGTGGCAGTCAATGAAGACCGTTTCCTTTTTAGACCGGCGCGACTGCCGTGCCGAATTGGGCGCTGCCCGGCAATTTCAAGAACCACGGCAACTACGTCGTCAGCCTTGCCAACGTCACGCGCTGGCTGGGCCAGCAGGCAGAGGCCCTGGGTGTCGAGATCTTCCCGGGCTTTCCGGCCGCGGAGCTTCTCTACCACGAGGACGGATCGGTCAAGGGTGTCGCCACCGCCAACATGGGCGTCGGCAAGGACGGGGAGCCTACGGAAAGCTTCCAGCTCGGCATGGAACTGCACGGGCGCTACACGCTCTTCTGCGAGGGTGCGCGCGGTCATCTGGGCCGGCAGCTCAGCGAGAAGCTGGGGCTCGACCGGGATTCCGATCCTCAGGTCTATGGCATCGGCATCAAGGAACTGTGGGAGATTGATCCGGCGAAGCACCAGCCGGGCCTGGTCGTGCATACCGCGGGCTGGCCGCTCGATTCGCAGACCTACGGCGGTTCGTTCCTCTATCACTTCGACAACAACCAGGTGATGGTCGGCTTCGTCGTCGGCCTCGCGTACACGAATCCCTACCTCTCGCCTTTCGAGGAATTCCAACGCTACAAGACGCATCCGGAAATCCGCAAGTTCCTCGAAGGCGGCAAGCGCGTGTCGTACGGCGCGCGCGCGATCACGGCAGGCGGGCTGAATTCGTTGCCGAAGCTCGTCTTCCCGGGCGGCGCGCTGGTCGGGGACGATGCCGGCTTCCTCAACGCGTCGCGCATCAAGGGTTCGCATGCGGCGATCAAGACCGGGATGCTGGCGGCGGAAGCCGCCTTCGAGGCCGTGCAGGCAGGCCGCGGCAGCGACGAGCTCAGGGCCTACCCCGAAGCATTCGAGAGGTCGTGGCTGCATGAAGAACTCCATCGCGCGCGCAATTTCAAGCAGTGGATGGCCAAGGGCCTTTACCTGGGCACGCTGATGGTTGGCTTCGAGCAGAAGCTCCTGGGTGGCAAGGTGCCATGGACGCTGCACCACAAGCACTGGGACCATGAAATGCTCAAGCAGGCATCCGAGTGCAAGCCGATCGAGTATCCCAAGCCGGACGGAAAGCTGAGCTTCGATCGCCTGTCGTCGGTGTTCATCTCGAACACGAACCACCAGGAGAACCAGCCGGCCCACCTGACGCTGAAGGACGCGAACGTGCCGGTCGACGTGAACCTGCACATCTACGCGGGACCGGAAGGCCGCTTCTGCCCGGCGGGGGTCTACGAGTTCGTGAGGAACGCCGACAACAGCGACCGGCTGGTCATCAACGCGCAGAACTGCGTGCACTGCAAGACCTGCGACATCAAGGATCCGACGCAGAACATCGTCTGGGTCACGCCCGAGGGCGGTGGCGGACCGAACTATTCGAGCATGTGATCGACACCCATTCCATTTAAGGAGTTCATTGTGAAAGTACTTGTATCGGTAAAAAGAGTGGTCGACCCGAACGTGAAGGTCGGTGTCAGGTCGGATGGCACGGGCATGGACATCGCCAACGTGAAGATGTCCATGAACCCCTTCGACGAGATCGCCGTGGAGGAAGCGGTGCGCCTGAAGGAATCGGGTGCGGCAACCGAAGTGATCGCGGTGTCGGCTGGCGTCGCGCAGGCGCAGGAGACGCTGCGAACCGCGCTCGCCATCGGCGCGGATCGCGCGATCCTGATCGAGTCGAGCGAGGAGCTTCAACCGTTGGCAGTCGCCAAGCTGCTCAAGGCGCTCGTCGACAAGGAGCAGCCCCAGTTGATGATTCTGGGCAAGCAGGCCATCGACGACGACTCGAACCAATCCGGCCAGATGCTCGCCGCCCTGGCGGGGCTGCCGCAGGCGACTTTCGCGTCGAAGCTGGCGATCGGCGACGGAAGGGCGACCGTGTCGCGCGAAGTCTGCCGCAGGCGACTTTCGCGTCGAAGCTGGCGATCGGCGACGGAAGGGCGACCGTGTCGCGCGAAGT
>NZ_JBFUIU010000675.1:0-4800 GCF_056401695.1 Variovorax sp. P4_D9 | reverse complement strand
AAGGAGGGCAACATGGTGCTCGAGCTGATCCGCCGGGTGCGCGACAAGGGCCTGCCGGTGGTGCTGATCAGCCACAACATGCCGCACGTCTTCGAGATCGCCGACCGCATCCACGTGGCCCGCCTGGGCAAGCGTGGCGCCGTGCTGAACCCCAAGAAGATCAGCATGAGCGACACCGTCGCAGTCATGACCGGCGCGCTGCCACCCGAGCAACTGCCGGCCGAATGCCTGGCGTGAGCGGGGCGGTGCGTGCGATGAGGGCCCCCTCGCCGGCCGCCGCGGCCAACGGCTTGCACGACGCCGCGCGGCTGCGTCCGCGCGGCTCGAGCCAGGGCGGCCTGCGCCAGTACAACGAGCGGGTCGTGCTGCAGGCGATCCGCAACCACGGCCCGATGCCCGGTGCCGAACTGGCGCGGCTCACCAAGCTGACGCCACAGACCATCTCGCTGATCACCAAGCGGCTGCTCGACGATGGCCTGCTGCTGCGCGGCGCCCTGCTGCGCGGCAAGGTGGGCCAGCCCTCGGTGCCGCTGGCGCTGAATCCTGACGGCGCTTTCTCCATCGGCATCAAGCTCGGGCGCCGCAGCCTCGACATGCTGCTGGTCGACTTCACCGGCGCGGTGYGGGYACGGCGCAGCCTGAACTACGACTTCCCCAAGCCCGAGGCGGTGTTCGGCGAGATCGCGAGGCGGCTGGCCGAATTCCATGCGCTGCTCGGCGCGGCCGAGCAGGAGCGGCTGCAAGGCATTGGCATCGCGGCACCGCTGTCGCTGGGCGGCTGGCAGGCGCTGCTGGGCGTCGAGGCCGACCACGCGGCGGCCTGGAACCGCACCGACGTGCGGGCCCGGGTGGCGGCGCTGTCGACGCTGCCGGTCAGCTTCGTGAAGGACACCGCGGCCGCCTGCGTGGCCGAACTGGTGGCCGGGCGCGGGCGCAGCGTGCGCAGCTTCGTCTACATCTTCGTCGACACCTTCATCGGCGGCGGCCTGGTGATCGACAGCCATCTGCGCGGCGGACTCAACGGCAATGCCGGGGCGATCGGCTCGCTGGCGCTGCAGCGCGCCCTGCCGGGCGACGCCGGGCCGCCGCCGCAGCTGCTCAGCGTGGCCTCGCTGATCACGCTCGAGCGGCGCTACGAGCAAGCCGGGCTGGATCCGGCCGCGGTTGCCGACGAACGCGCACTGCAGGCGCCCTGGCGGCCGATCACCCAAGCCTGGCTCGACGAGGCCGCGCCGGCGATCGTGCTGGCGATCCACGACGCAGCCTGCCTGCTCGACCTCGAGGGCGTGATCATCGACGGTTCATTCAGCCGCGAGTTGCTCGAAGCGCTGCTGGCGGCGGTGTCGGCGGCCTGCGGCCGCTACAACTGGGAAGGCGTCGAGTGCCCGCAGCTGCTGCCGGGCACCACCGGTTCGGACGCCCGCGCGCTCGGCGGCGCGCTGCTGCCGCTGCATGCCAACTTCGCGCCCGACCGCGATCTGTTCCTGAAGCTGGACAAGGCGTCGGGCTGAGGGCTCGACCGAGCGCTGCGCCCCGCGATGCAAGCGCCTGGCCTTAGGCTGCGAGTTCCTCGACCCGCAGTGTCGCGATCGCTCCGGCCACGGCCGGATGCGCCCGCAGCGCTTGCAGCGCCAGGTCGACCGCCCCCTGTGGCAGTGCGTCGGTCAACACCAGCCCCTGCGGACCCACGCCCGGACGCTCGGCCGCCAGCAGCAGCTGCCGCACGGGCAGCTGCCGTGCCGCCAGCAAGGCGGCCAGCGCCTCGATCTGCCGCGCGGCATTCAACGGCACCCGCAGGTAGTGGGCGCTGCACACGTCGGCGCGCGCCAGCACCGACAGGGCATTCATCGCATGCGCATGAAAACCCAGGTGCGGCACGCGCTGCCCCGCGTGGGTGCCGTCCAGCCGCGCCACGTCCACGAGGTCGGCGATCACGGCCGATGCCGTCTGCTCGGACCCCGCGCCGGCGCCGTAGTACATCGTAAGGCCGGCCGCGTCGGCCTTGACCATGATGCCGTTCATCGAGCCGTTGACCTGCGCCATCAGGTGGCTGGCGGGAACCAGCGCGGGCTGCACGCGCAACTCGACGCCGTGCGCCCGGCGCCGGGCGATGCCAAGCAGTTTGACCCGAAAGCCCAGTTGCTCGGCGCAGTCCACATCAAGCGCCTGCAGGCCCGTGATGCCCTCGACCTGCGCATCCGCGAAGCGTACCGGCATGCCGAAGGCATTGGCGGCCAGCAGCGTGAGCTTGTGCGCGGCATCGATGCCCTCGACGTCGAAGGCCGGATCGGCCTCGGCGTAGCCCAGCGCCTGGGCCTGTGCGAGCGCGCCGGCGAAGTCCAGCCCCTCGTCGCGCATCTTGGACAGGATGAAGTTGGTGGTGCCGTTGATGATGCCGGCCACCCATTCGATGCGGTTGGCCGTCAAGCCCTCGCGCAGCGCCTTGATGATCGGGATGCTCACGGCCACCGCCGCTTCATAGGCCACTGCCACGCCGTGCTGCCGGGCGGCGGCGAAGATCTCGCTGCCGTGCACCGCCAGCAGCGCCTTGTTGGCGGTGACGACGTGCTTGCCGTGCGCGATGGCCGCCAGCACCCAGTCGCGCGCCGCGCCGGTGCCGCCCGCCACTTCGACCACCACGTCGACCTCGGGATGGGTGGCGACGCGAAAAGGATCGCCGGTCAGTTCGGCTCGGCCATCGACGATGGCGGCCGCGCGCGCTAGGTTGCGGGCGGCCACGACCACGAGTTCGATCCCGCGCCCAGCCCGGCCCGCGATCTCGGCCTGGTTGCGGGCCAGCACGCGCAAGGTGCCCGACCCCACGGTGCCGATGCCGATCAGGCCCACGCGCAGGGGGCGAGTGGCCGCGGGAAAGCGGCTCAGGGGCTCGAGGGACTGGACTGGATCGCGGTACATGAAGATCTCCGAACAAACGAACAAACAAAAAACCCAGCTGCCAGAGCTGGGTCGGATTCGTTCGGGGAGAAGCGAGAACACCAGGTGGCTGCCGGAACGGCCACCTGCGCGTGCTCAGGGGGCCGCGGTGGTAATGGTGGTAATCATTCGTGCGTCCAGCCTCGAGCGGCCCGGGAGGGCAGCGCCGAATGAAGCGAGGAAGGAATGGCACGACATGGAGGCGAAGTGTACAGGACGGCGCTGGCAGCCCCGCGACGCGCTCAAGAGGGCCGGTGGCTCTCGAGGAAGCCGGCGATCGCCTCGTTCACGAGCTCCGGGTGTGTCACCGGTCCCATGTGGCCGAGGCCGCCGAAGGCCCGGACCTCCACCCGGGGCAGCATCCGGGTCAGCAGCCTGGCGACACCCAGCGACGAGGCGGGCGAGTTGCTGCCGGTCATGTAGAGCACCGGAACGTCGAGCCGGGCGAAATCCTCGAGCGGCGCGGGCTCGCCGAACAAGGCGGTCGCCCACTGGCGCACATCCGCCGCCGACTCCCTGATCGCGCCCTTGCGGGCCTCGGGCATGCGCGCCCAGGCGCCCTCGCCCATCCAGTAGTCGATGAAACATCTGGCCGCCTCATCGGGATTGCCAGCGTCCAGCGCGAGCCCGGCCGCGGCGACTGCGCCCCGGATGCCGTCGGCGTCGTTGGGCGGCGGGGTCTCGGCGTCGAGCAGCGAGAACAGCGTCGGCTCGAAGAGGGCCATGGCACGCACCCGCTGCGGCCGGGCCAGGGCGGCGCGCAGCGCCACGGCAGCGCCGTACGAATGCCCGACCAGCATCAGGGATTCCCCGGCCCGTTCGAACAGCGGTTCGAGCAGCGCGACTTCATCCTGCAGCGCAGCCCGACGATCGGTCGGCCTCGGCGGACTCTTGCCGGCGCCGAGCAGGTCCGGGGCCAGGACCTTGAACTGCGGGGCCAGGCGCTCGAAGAGCGCACGCCATTGGCTCGAGCTGCTGGCATTGGAATGGAGGCATACGACCGCCGGGCCGTCGCCGGTTTCGCGAAAGAACAGGGCTGGAGACTGCATGGGAATTGGCTCCTGACAGCGCTGCGCTGCAGCGCAGATCATCTTTGCGCATGCGAATGGCAGATACACCCTTCCCCATGCGCCGCCGACACCAGCTCGCTGAGGATCCCGCAATCGATCGCGGCATGCGGCTGCGAGCAGCGTCCGCGCAACTCGGTCAGCTGCTTCTCCAGCGCCTTCAGGCTCTTCAGTCGGGCCCGCACCCGGTCGATCTGCTCGTCGACGAGCTGGTTGATGTCGGCGCAGTCCTGTTGCGGGGCGGTGGTGAAATCCAGCAGCCGCTTGATGTCGCTCAAGGGGATGTCCAGCGCCCGGCAATGGCGCACGAAGGACAAGCCCTCCAGGTGCGCCTGCCCGTAGGCGCGATAGCCGTTGGGCTGCCGCTCTGGCGCCGCCAGCAGGCCGGCCCGCTCGTAGTAGCGGATCGTGCCGACATCGACACCCGTGGCGCGGCTCAGGTCGCCGATCTTCATGATGGCCGTTCCTTGCTGGTGGAAAAACAGGATCGTAGCCACTTGACCCTATAGCAGGTACAGGGTGTGAAATAGACCCTGAAAGCGACAACCATGGCCCGACACCTTCACGATCACGCGCCCGCCGAACCCACCGGACCCGAGGCATGCTGCGGGCCCAGCGCCTGCTGCGGCCCCGCGACGCTCGCGGCGGCCGCGGTTGGCGCGGAGCCGAACACCTTCCGCATCGCCACCATGGACTGCAGCGTCGAGGAGTCCGAGATCCGTCGGCTGGCGGAGCCGATCGCAGGGATCCGCGGCCTGCATTTCCGGCTGCCCCAGCGGACGCTGCGCATCGACGGCAC
>NZ_JBFUIU010000674.1:0-4821 GCF_056401695.1 Variovorax sp. P4_D9 | reverse complement strand
GCTGTCGCTGGAACCCACCGAACGCGCCTGGCTGCACGCGCGGATCGAGGAGCGCTTCGACGCCATGCTCTCGGCCGGCCTGATCGCCGAGGTGCAGGCGTTGCGCGCGCGCGGCGACCTGGTGGCCGACCTGCCCTCGATGCGCTGCGTCGGCTACCGACAAACCTGGGAGGCGCTCGACGGCGCCTGGCCGATCACCGAGCTGCGCGAACGCGGCATCGCCGCGACGCGCCAGCTCGCCAAGCGACAGATGACCTGGCTGCGCAGCATGCCGGGGCGCCACGTGATCCCGGCCGAGGCCCCCGATGCCATCGCCCAGGTGCTGCGCCAGGTGGCGGCGCTGGCATGACGCTGCAGATCAGGGATCTCGCCAAGCACTACGGGGAGGCGCCGGTGTTCGAGCAGGTCACGCTCGAGGTCGCGGACGGCGAGTTCGTGGCGATCGTCGGCGAATCGGGCGTCGGCAAGTCGACCCTGCTCAACTGCATGGCCGGCCTCGACAGCTGGGATGCCGGCACGGTGCGGCACGACGGCACCGACATCGGCGCGCTTGACGCCGAGGCGCGTGCACTGTGGCGCCGCAAGAACGTCGGCTTCGTGTTCCAGGCCTTCCACGTGCTGCCGCACCTGGACGTGGCGCAGAACGTCGCGCTGCCGCTGATGCTGCTGGGGCAGCGCGACGACGGCCGCGTGGCGCGCATGCTCGACGCCGTCGGCCTGGCCGGCCTCGGCGCGCGTCTGCCGCAGCAGCTGAGCGGCGGCCAGTTGCAGCGGGTCGCGATCGCCCGCGCGCTGGTCCATACCCCCTCGCTGCTGCTGGCCGACGAGCCGACCGGCAACCTCGACCCGGGCACCGCGGCGCGCGTGATGGACGTGCTGCTGGCGCAGACCCGCGCGCACGGCGCCTCGCTGGTGCTGGTCACGCATTCGGAAGCCGCCGCGGCGCGCGCCGACCGCGTGCTGCACCTGAGCGCCGAAGGGATCCGCCCCTAATCGCCGCCTAGCAGTGCGGCATAGCGCGCCAGATCGACATTGCCGCCGCTGACGATCACGCCGACCCGCTGGCCGCGGATCGAATCGCCTGCCGCGCAGGCCGCCGCGAAGGCCAGGCAGCCGGTCGGCTCGACCACCATCTTCATGCGCTCGGCGAAGAAGCGCATGCCCGCCACCAGCTGCGCATCGCTGACCGTCAGGATGTCGCTGACGTCGCGGCGGATGATGCCGAAGGTGTATTTGCCCAGGTGCTGCGTCTGGGCGCCGTCGGCGATGGTCTTCGGCGTCTCGATGGTGACGATGCGGCCGGCCCGCAGCGACTGCTGGCCGTCGTTGCCGGCCTCCGGCTCGACCCCGTACACTTGGCAGTTGGGCGCGAGCGCGCGCGCCGACAGCGCCGAGCCGCTGGTCAGGCCGCCACCGCCGAGGCAGACGTAGAGCGCATCGAGCGCGCCGACTTCCTCGATCAGTTCCTTGGCCGCCGTGCCCTGCCCGGCGATCACGTCCGGGTGGTCGTAGGGCGGGATCAGCGTCATGCCTCGCTCCTCGGCCAGCCGCCGCGTGAGCGCCTCGCGGTCTTCGGCGAAGCGGTCGTACTGCACCACCTCGGCGCCGTATTCCCGCGTCGCGGCCAGCTTGGCGGCCGGCGCGTCGTTCGGCATCACGATCACGGCCGGCATGCCGAGCAGGCGTGCCGACAGTGCCACGGCCTGCGCATGGTTGCCGGACGAGAAGGCGATCGCGCCGGCCTCGCGCTGCCTGGCGTCGAACTTCGACAGCGCATTGAAGGCGCCGCGGAACTTGAAGGCGCCCATGCGCTGGAAGTTCTCGCACTTGAAGAAGAACTGCGCGCCCCAGCGCGCATCGGCGGTGCGCGAGCGCAGCACCGGCGTGCGGTGGGCATGCCCTTCGAGCCGCGCTGCCGCGGCGATCACGTCGTCGTAGGTCGGAAGTGTGTTCATGGGAATGAGCTTAAGCGACGGCGACAAGAAATAATCGCGCCGCCTTGCCGCACACTGTCGAAACGCGACCGGCTGCACCGTCATTGCAGTGAGCGATCATGCTCGTGTGCTTCTTCCCCGGAGGTTCCATGCAATACATGCTGATGTTCTACCAACCCCAGTCCGAGTTCGAGCAACGGGACCAGGCCGCCGGCCAGGCCTACATGTCCGGTTGGATGGCCTATATCAGCGCGATCCGCGAGTCGGGCATCGCGGTCAACGGCCACGGGTTGCACCCGCCGATGACCGGCACCACGCTGCGCGTGCGCGGCGACAAGCGCCAGGTGCAGGACGGGCCTTTTGCCGACACCAAGGAACAGCTCGGCGGCTATTTCGTGGTCGATGTGCCGGACCTCGATACCGCCCTCGAATGGGCCGCCCGCGCGCCCTGTGCCAGCACCGGCGGCGTCGAGGTGCGCCCGGTCTTCACGGCACCGATGTGAAAGGCTCGGCGCTCGAGCAGACGCACGCCGCGGCCGAGCAGGCCGCGCGCCGGTCCTACGGCCGGCTGGTCGCGATCCTCTCGGCGCGCACGCGCGACATCTCGGCCTCGGAAGACGCGCTGGCCGACGCCTTCGCGCGGGCGCTCGAGCGCTGGCCCGTGGACGGCGTGCCGGCGCAGCCGGAAGCCTGGCTGCTGCAGGTGGCGCGCCGCCGCACGCTCGACGCCTGGCGCCACAATCGCGTCCAGGACGAGGCGGCGCAGACTTTGCTGCTGCTGGCCGACGAGATCGGCGGCGAGGTCGACGGCCCGGGCGAGGCGGTGCCCGACGAACGGCTGCGCCTGTTCTTCGTCTGCGCCCATCCGGCCATCGATGCCGCGGCACGCGCGCCGCTGATGCTGCAGACCGTGCTCGGCCTCGACGCGGCCCGTATGGCCGGCGCCTTCCTCACGGCACCGGCCACGCTGGGCCAGCGCCTGGTACGGGCCAAGGCGCGCATCCGGGCTGCCGGCATCCCCTTCGAGTTCCCGCGCGCCCTCGATCTGCCCAAGCGGCTGCAGGACGTGCTCGACGGCATCTATGCGGCCTACGGCACCGGCTGGGACGAGGTCGACGGCGCCGACGCCGCGGAGCGCGGCCTCACGGCCGAGGCGATCGAGCTCTGCCGCATCCTATGCGGGCTGATGCCGACTGAAGCCGAACCGCTGGGCCTGCTGGCCTTGATGCTGTTCTGCGAGAGCCGCGCCGCGGCCCGGCGCAGCGCCGAAGGCGCCTATGTGCCGCTGGACGAACAGGACATCGCGCGCTGGAACCCGGCCCATCGCCGGCAGGCCGAGCAGTCGCTGCAGCATGCCGCGACGCTGGCCACGCTCGGCCCCTACCAGATCGAGGCCGCGATCCAGTCGGCCCATTGCGCGCGCCGCCTCGGCGCGCAGGTTCCGGCGCAGGCGCTGGTGGCGCTCTACGACGGCCTGATCGCCCTTCGCCCCAGCACCGGCGCCATGGTCAGCCGGGCCTGCGCGGCGGCCGAAGCCGAAGGACCGGCAGCGGGACTGCGTGAACTCGACGCCCTGCCACCGGCCGAGGTCGCCAGCTATCAGCCCTTCTGGGCCGCGCGTGCGCATCTGCTGGCCTGCAACGGCCAAGCCGACGCGGCGCGCCAGGCCTATGCCCGCGCGGCCGGCCTCAGCGCCAGCCTGGCGGTGCGCGCTTGGCTGGCCGCCGCATCGGACCGGCTCTGAGCGCGCCACTGTCGCGCATCGCCTTCGCGCAGAATCGAAGGCGATGAAGGCCTTGTTGCTCAGCTTCTCCTGGCAGGAATTGCGCCACCACCCGTGGCGCAACGCGGCCGCGGTCGTGGCCGTGATGCTGGGTGTTGCGCTGGCCTTCTCGGTGCAGCTGATCAACGCCTCGGCGCTCGACGAATTCTCGAGCGCGGTGCGTTCGGTCAACGGCCAGCCCGACCTGGAACTGCGGGCCGCGCAAGGCAGCTTCGACGAGGCCTTGTTCGCGCGGGTGGCGCGGCATCCGCAGGTCGCGCTCGCCAGCCCGGTGCTCGAGCTGCCGAGCGTCGCGCAGGTCGGCGAGCGCCGGCTGCCGCTGCGGGTGGTGGGCATCGACGCCCTCGCGCTGCCGACCATCGCGCCGTCGCTGATGCCGCGGCCGGCCGAAGGCGCCGACCGCTTGTCGCTGTTCGCGCCGGGCCAGGTGTTCCTGAACGCCGCCGCGCGCAAGGCCATCGGCGACGGCGCCACGCAGCTGCAGCTGCGCGTCGGCTCGCAATGGCAATCGCTGCAGATCGCCGGCCAGGTCGCGGCCGGCGGGGCCGCGCTGGCGGTGATGGACATCGGCGCCGCGCAGGACCTGTTCGGCCGCGGCGGCCAGCTCACGCGCATCGACCTGCGGCTGGCGCCGGGCACCGGGCACGCGGACTTCATCCGCGCGCTGCAGCAATCGCCGGACTGGCCGGGCGGCATCCAGATCGCCGAGCCGGGCGATGCGGCCGAGCGCGTCAGCAACCTGTCGCGCGCCTACCGCGTCAACCTCACTGTGCTGGCGCTGGTGGCCTTGTTCACCGGCGCCTTCCTGGTGTTTTCGGTCCTGGCGCTGAGCGTCGCCAAGCGGGCGCAGCAGTTCGCCCTGCTCGGCGTGCTGGGGCTGACGCCGCGCGAACGGCTGCGACTGGTGCTGGCCGAGTCGCTGCTGCTCGGCGTGATCGGCAGCGCCGCCGGCATCGCGCTCGGCACCGCGCTGGCCCAGCTGGCGCTGAAGCTGCTGGGCGGCGACCTGGGCGGCGGCTACTTCGACGGCGTCGCACCAACGCTGCGCTGGAGCACCGGCGCCGCCCTCACCTACGGCGCGCTCGGCGTGCTGGCGGCGGGCGT
>NZ_JBFUIU010000673.1:0-4824 GCF_056401695.1 Variovorax sp. P4_D9 | reverse complement strand
GGAGCGGGATAAGGGCATCCTCGACGTATCGCAGGTGCCTTCCAGCATCCTCGCGCACGGGCCCGGCTACATCGACAAGGACAATGAACTGATCGTCGGCCTGCAGACCGACGCGCCACTCAAGCGCGCAATCATGCCTTTCGGCGGCTGGCGTGTGGTCGCGGCGAGCCTCGAATCCTATGGCTACACACCGGATCCGACCATCGGCGAGATCTTCACGAAGTACCGCAAGACGCATAACGATGGTGTGTTCGATGCATACACGCCAGACATCCGAAAAGCCCGCTCGTCGGGGCTCGTGACGGGCCTGCCGGATGCTTACGGGCGTGGCCGCATCGTGGGGGACTATCGCCGGGTCGCCCTGTACGGGGTCGATTTCCTGATCGCGGACAAGGAGCGTGAGAAAGCGGAACTGGACGATCGGCATTCCACGGAAGAAGTAGTTCGCCAGCGCGAAGAGCTTGCAGAGCAGCGCCGCTCGCTCAAGGAACTGAAGGAGATGGCATCGAGCTACGGCTACGACATCTCAGGCCCCGCCACGAACGGCCGCGAGGCGGTGCAGTGGACCTACTTCGCCTACCTCGCGGCCATCAAGCAGCAGAACGGCGCGGCCATGTCGGCCGGACGGCTCTCGACATTCTGGGATGTGTACTTCGAGCGCGACCTGCGCGAGGGCACGCTGACCGAGTCGCAGGTACAGGAGATCGTCGATGACGTGGTGATCAAGTGGCGCATCGTGCGCTTCCTGCGCGCACCCGAATACAACCAGCTTTTCTCGGGCGACCCGGTGTGGGTCACCGAAGTGGTCGGCGGCCAGGGCGAGGATGGACGCACGCTTGTCACCAAGACCGGTTTCCGCACGCTGCACACGCTGAACAACCTCGGCCCCGCTCCGGAGCCCAACCTCACCGTGTTCTGGTCACCGAGCTTGCCGGACGGCTTCAAGCGTTTCGCGGTCAAGACGTCAATGGACACCAGCGCGATCCAGTACGAGTCGGACGATCTCATGCGGCCCAAGTGGGGCGATGACTGCGCGATCGCCTGCTGTGTCTCGGCCATGCGTGTGGGCAAGCAGATGCAGTTCTTCGGCGCGCGCGTGAACCTCGTCAAGACACTGCTGTACGCGCTCAACGGCGGACGCGACGAGATCACCGGCGAGCAGGTCGGGCCGAAGGTCGCCCCCGTCGCCGACGGTGTGTTGAGCTACGACGAGGTGCTGAAACGCCTCGACCTGATGATGGACTGGCTCGCGAAGACCTACGTGAACGCGCTCAACATCATCCACTACATGCACGACAAGTATGCCTACGAATCGATAGAGATGGCGCTGCACGACCGCGATGTCCTGCGAACCCTCGCTTGTGGCATTGCCGGACTCTCGCATGCAGCCGACAGCCTCTCTGCGATCAAGCATGCCAAGGTGACACCGGTGCGCGACGAGCACGGGATCATCGTCGACTTCAGGACCGAGGGCGAGTTCCCGTGCTTCGGCAACAACGACGACCGCGCGGACGATTTGGCCAAACTGCTGGTGTCGATGATGATGAGCAAGGTTCGCATGTACCCAAGCTACCGCGATGCTGTCCATACTCAGTCGGTCCTCACCATCACGTCCAACGTCGTCTACGGCAAGTCGACGGGAAACACGCCGGACGGCCGCAGGAAGGGTGAGGCGTTCGCGCCAGGAGCCAACCCGTCGAACGGCCGGGACACGCACGGCGCGCTCGCTGCGATGCTGTCGGTTGCCAAGATCCCTTACGACGACGCCGAGGACGGAATCTCTCTCACGCTGTCGGTGGTCCCCTCCGCGCTCGGCAACGAGGCGGATCGCATCAACCGCGGCGTCGGCGCGCTGGACGCCTACTTTTCGAGCGGTGGTTTCCACGTCAATATCAACGTGCTCAATCGCGAGACGCTGCAGGACGCGATGAAACACCCTGAAAAGTACCCTCAACTCACCATTCGCGTGTCTGGCTACGCGGTGAACTTCGTGCGGCTCAGCAGGGAGCAGCAAATGGACGTGATCAATCGCACTTTCCACGGCAGCATGTAGGAGGTGCGTGATGACTGAACCCCGCACCGGCAGCCGCTACGAACTCATCATCGACCGCGAGGGGATGAAAGAGATCAAGGCCGCGAGCGACTACTACGCCGTTCACCCGGCCGACGCTGAAGAGATCGATGGCGAAGACGACCTCGTGGGCTACGTGCACTCGTACGAGGTCGGCAGCACGGTGGACGGTCCCGGCCTGCGCTTTGTCGCCTTCCTCAGCGGTTGCCTTCTGCGCTGTCAATACTGCCATAACCCCGACACCTGGCACAAGCACAACGGCCACCCGGTCACTGTCTCGCGCGCGATGGAAGTGATCGGCAAGTATGCAAAGGTGCTGAAGATCAGCGGGGGCGGCGTCACGCTGTCCGGCGGAGAACCCATGGTGCAACGGCCCTTCGTGCGCCGAATTTTTCGCCGCTGCAAGGAACTCGGGCTGCACACCTGCATGGACACTGCAGGCAGGCTCGGCGACCGCATGACCGACGAGGAGATGATGGACATCGACCTCCACCTCCTCGACATCAAGTCCGGCGATCCGGCCACCTACAAGAAGATCACGAATCAGCCGCTGCAGCCCACGCTCGACTACGCGCAGCGCCTTTCGACGCTGCGGCGCCCGATGTGGGTGCGCTTCGTGCTCGTACCCGGGCTCAGCGACGACTTCGA
This sequence comes from Variovorax sp. P4_D9, assembly GCF_056401695.1. Lineage (NCBI taxonomy): Bacteria > Pseudomonadati > Pseudomonadota > Betaproteobacteria > Burkholderiales > Comamonadaceae > Variovorax > Variovorax sp. P4_D9. Next base: position 2,105 of record NZ_JBFUIU010000673.1, on the reverse strand, counting down.
CAACGTCGAGAAAGTGGCCGATTTCTGCGCCGGCCTGAAATCCCTCGAACGCGTGGAAATCCTGCGCTTCCACCAGATGGGGCGCGACAAGTGGCACGAGCTCGGTCTGACCTACCCGCTAGAGAACTTCGAGCCGCCAGACGCCGCGCTAAGCGAGCGCGTGCGCGACCAGTTCCGCAGCCGCGGGCTGACGGTCTACTAGACCGTCTTCCGGACCGTCTACCTTAAAACAAAAGCAAAGGAGACGACCAATGGATTTCATCAGGACGCTGCTCGAGCAACAGCCGTTGATGACGCTGTTCCTCACTGTCGCTATCGGCTACCTCGTCGGCGAGATTAACATCAAGGGCTTCTCGCTCGGTGTGGGGGCCGTGCTGTTCGTCGCACTTGCCATGGGCTGGTTTGCGCCCAAGGCAGTGCCGGCGCCCATGGTGGGGACGATTGGCCTCGCCCTCTTCCTCTACGCAGTAGGGGTTCAGTACGGCAAGCAATTCATCATCGGCCTGACCAGCGCCTCTGGCCGTAGGGCCAACTTGATCGCACTGGTTGGCGTGCTTTCTGCAGGCGCGGTGAGTCTGGTGATCGCCAAGTCGATGGGCCTGAATCTGGGCTACGCCCTCGGACTTTTTGCGGGCTCGGGAACCAGCACGCCGACGCTGCAAGCGGCTATTGCAACGCTCGGCAATGACGACCCCGCCGTGGGCTACTCAGTTTCCTACCCGTTCGGCRTTGCTGGGCCGATCCTGTTCCTCTACGTCGCGTTCATGATCGTCAAGCCCAAGATAGACACGACCCCGGTCAGCGGCATGGAGATGCTCGAGATCGCGCTTCGCAATCAGGACCACTTCGGTCGAACGCTGGGAGAAGTCATGAGCGGGCTGCCTCCCCAGGTGAAGATCGTGGCGCTGCGCACGGCGCACCACAACCAACCGGCCGCCCACGGGCACCTCGTCGCGGAGGACGACGTCGTGCTGGTTGTCGGCCCCACCAAGGAAGTGCTTGAACAAGTCAGAAGGAACCTGGGTGAAGCGGCGCCCGGCCGCGTGTTCAAGGACCGCAGCGATCTCGACTACGTGCGCGTGTTCGCCTCGCGGCCCGGCGTGGTGGGCAGGCCGCTCGGCGATCTGGAGTTGCCGGGTCACAAGGCGGTGGTCATAGCGCAGGTGCGCCGCGGCGACATCAACATCCTGCCGCGGCCGGACCTCCTGCTCGAATTCGGCGACCGGGTCGGCATGCTCGCCCACCGGGGCGACTTCTCGGCGCTGCAAAAGTTCTTCGGCGACTCGATCAAGGGAACGGCGGAATTCAGCTACATCTCCATCGGCCTCGGCATGGCGCTGGGCTTTTTGCTCGGCGCGATCCAGTTCCCGCTGCCCGGCATCGGCAAGCTTTCAGTGGGCCTGGCTGGCGTCCTGATTGTCGCGCTCATCCTGGGCAATCTGCGGCGCTCAGGTGGCATGAACTGGACCATCCCGCTGTCGGCCAACCTTGTGCTGCGGAACCTCGGACTCACGCTGTTTCTGGCGCAAGTGGGGATGGCGTCGGGGCCGAAGTTTGCCGCGACCGTCGCGGACACCGGACTGCAGATGCTCTTCATGGGTGCGCTCGTGCTGGTCGCACTGGTCTTGCCGATCCTGATTCTCGGCCTCTTGGTGTTCCGGATGCCCTACGACGAGGTCGCGGGCATCGTCTCGGGGGCCTGTGGCAATCCGGCCATCCTTGCCTACTCGAACAAGGTCATGCCGACGGACCGACCGGACATCGGCTACGCGATGATTTTTCCGGGCATGACGATCGTGAAGATTCTCTTCGTGGACATCGTGCCGGCGCTATTCCGATGACTGGTGTTGGCGTCGATCGTCGCTCAACTCTCAGGACTGCTCACCCTGCGCCATGACGCGTCCGGATTGAAGCGCGTCATGGCGCGGGCGGCTGCAGCGCTGCCCGGCCCCAGGTCCTTCTCGTACACCACGCCGTCGTGGCTCACCATGAAGCTCATGACGCCGGTGTCGCCCCAGCGCACGGGCCAGGCGACGAGCGCGAAGCCGCTGCGCATGCGGCCGCCGATGACGTAGTCGTAGGCGCCGCCCGGGGCGTCCCTGCCC
>NZ_JBFUIU010000672.1:0-4843 GCF_056401695.1 Variovorax sp. P4_D9 | reverse complement strand
GCGTTAACCGAATACGGCGAAGCTACTTCGGCCGCTGCCGCCTGAAATTGATCGTCAAGTCTTGTGCAAACCGGCCTTGTTCGCCCCCCGTCAAACCAACCAGGAGATTTGCCATGTTGCCCACCGTAGACCTGCGCCCGCCCTTTAACATCAGCCGGGCCAGTCACATAGTGCTGGAGGTCAGCGATCTTCAAAAGAGCCGAGACTTTTACGTGAAGATCGTAGGCTTGGTGGTCTCCGACGAGACGCCGACCACCTGCTACTTGCGCGGTTTGTCGGAAGCAGCGCATCACAGCCTGGTGCTGGTGCAGACGGAGGGCGTGCCCGCCTGTCAGCGACTCGGCTTCCGTGTATATCTAGACGAGGACCTCGACGGCGCTTACGCCTGGTTCACCGGGCGCGGCTTGCCGGCGAGGTGGGTGGAGGTGCCCTACCAAGGCCGCACGCTGCATTGCGAGGACCTGTACGGCACCAAGCTCGAGCTGTGCGCCCACATGGAAGTCCGCGAGCGGATGTTCCTCAAGTTCGAGCAGTTCACCGGCGCGCACGCTCAGCGCATCGATCACTTTCAGATCTTTGCACCCGATTGCTGGAAGGCCTGCGAGTTCTATAGCCAACTTGGCTTCCGCAACTCGGAATACCTGGCGCACGGTGATAAGTTGCTGGGCGCCTTCATGTTCCGCAAGGGGACGTGCCTTGACTTGGCAATTGTGGAGAACGTCGGGCCGAAGATGCACCACTTCGCCTACATCATTCCGGAGTCGCACCTGATTTTCACGGCCTGCGACCTGGCGGGTAACTATGGCTACGGAGGCTCGGTGGACCGCGGGCCAGGCCGACATGGCCCGGGCGGGATGCTGTACGTTTACCTTCTGGACCCGGATGGACACCGCGTTGAGTTGTGCGACGGCCACTACCAGACCATCGACACCGAGGTCGAGCCAGTGCGCTGGGAGGCTGGCTCGCTGAGCACCAACGTGCGCTGGGGCCTTCCGGCGACCGAGCACTGGTATTTCCACGCCAGCCCCTTCAAAGACGCCACCACCCAGGACCCGGAGAAGAAGCCGAATCCGCAGACGCTGGAAATGTTCATTCAGCAGCAATCGACCCAAAGCAACAACTAACCAAGGACCGAATCCCATGGCACGCGTCAAATACCTCAATCGCGCCAACAGCCCCAACCAGGCGATCTTCGACCGCCTTGAGAAAGAGCGGAAGATGCCAACCGCCAACATCTTCTTGGCGCTGACCCAGACGCCGGAGTTGCTTGACGGCTTCCTTACCTACGCCAACGCGCTACGGTCGTCGCCGCTAAGCCCTCGGCTGCGGGAGCTGTCGATCCTGACGGTGGGGCACCTCACGAACTCGCGATACGAGATTGCGCACCATCAGTCGCATGGCCTCAAGGCCGGCCTGACGCAGGCGCAGCTCGACGCGGTTCCGCAGTTCGAGAGCTCCAGCCTCTACACCGATCAAGAGAAGGCGGTGATGTCATTTGCCAAGGAGTCGACTCTCAAGGTTGATGTGAGCGACGACACCTGGTCACGCGCGGCGGCATTCCTTGGCGAACCAGAAATGATCGCGCTGGTGCTGGTGGTCTCTTGGTACAACTCCGGCGTTCGCATCATGGCGGGCCTGGGGATTGAACTCGAAGCGGGCCATTGAACAGCGGCAACGGCGTCGACCCGAAGCATCAACAGGAGACATCACCATGACTTGCAGCCCTTTTCGTCGTCGCATGCTGGCGCTCGCGGCCGGCACGCTCGTGCTTGCAACTGGTTTGCCGGCCGCCTTCGCGCAAGGCAGCGGCAGCGCCCCAATTCGTGTCGGGGGCACCTTGCCACTCACCGGCCCGTTGGCGTCGGTCGGCATGATTCACAAACTGGCTGCAGAGGTGTTTGTCGAAGACATCAACAAGCGCGGCGGACTGTTGGGCCGCAAGGTCGAGTTCGTAGTACTGGACGACCAGTCGCAGCCGGCAAACGCCCGCACGCTGTACGAGCGCCTAATCACAGCGGAAAAGGTCGACCTGCTAATGGGACCTTATGGCACTAGTTCGATCATCGCCGCAATGGGCGTTGCGCAGCGGTTCAACAAGCTATTCATTCAAAGCAGCCTGGGGGAGCCTGCGCTGGCGCCGTACGAGCTGCAGTTCCCATCGCTGCCCCTGGGTCCGGATCCGCGCCTGGCAGACACAGAACTGATCCTCGATGGATATGCCAGCCTGCCGAATCCGCCTAGAACCATCGCCTTCGTCACCAGCAAGTTCCCGTCGGCGCTCGACTTGGCGAAGGGAGGTCAAGGGATCGCGCAGAAGCGTGGCCTCAACAACGTGCTAACGCTCGAGTATGAATTCGGCACGCGCGATTTTGGCGCGATCGCCGCCCGCATCAAGGACGCCAATCCAGACGTATTGTGGTCCGGCGCAGTGGGCATGGAGGCGGTGCAGTTGCTCGATGCAATGAAGCGCATCGACTAYCTACCGAAGCGCCACTTCTACCTGTTCCCGGCACCGGGTCCGACGGCGGCGCACCCGAACGCTACCGGTGTGACCAGCCTGACCTGGTTCGAAGACCACRAGCCGTTCACCAAGAATACGGGTGCCGCGGACTTCGTTGCAGCGTTTGTGCAGAAGGCCAAGGGCGCCGGCTTGCCGTATCCGGTCGCCGAATATCAGGCTGCATCGGAATTTGCTGCATGGCAGATCCTGGAGGCCGCTGCCAATGGCGCCGGCAAGATTGACGACAAGGCCATGGCTGCCTGGCTCAAGGCTAACCAGGTACAGACCGTGCTAGGCGTTCGTTCGTTCGAAGGTAAGTTCAACAGCAGCGCCCCCGACACCAAGCTCAAGCAGGTGCAGGGCGGCAAGTGGGTGACCGTTTGGCCGGCGAAGTTTCGCCCGCCGGGCGGCGCCTTCCAGTGACATCGCATACCCCCGGATAGCAACAGGAGAAATCATGAGGACAATGATCTCGGCGCGGCTGCACCAGCTGCACACCCCAATGACCCTCGACACCATCCCGGTGCCGAAGCCTCGGCCCAACGACGTGCTCGTGCGCGTCAAGGCGTGCGGCATCGTTCCCAACATGGCGAACGTCATCAACAACTGGCCGAGCTGGTTTCCGCACCAGCCGCTCGCCAAGTTTCCGGCCATTTTTGGCCTTGATCCGGCTGGTGTCGTCGAGGAGGTCGGCGAAGCGGTGATCAATGCAAGACCGGGCGATCGCGTGTACGTCAGCCCGCTGCGTTCTTGCGGATCGTGCAAGGCCTGCCGCTCCGGCCGTCGTAGCCAGTGCCGTTACTACACGCTCAATGGCTATTTCAGCACCAGCACAGACGGGCAACGGATTTTCGACCTGTATCCGTACGGGGGCTTCAGCGAGTACATGACAGCTCCTGAGTACGCGCTGGTGAACATTCCCGACAACCTCAGCTTCGAGAAGGCTGGACGGTTTGGCTATCTAGGCACCTCCTACGGTGCGCTGTGCAATGCTGGCGCTGGCCCGGGGCAAGTCGGCCTGATCGACGGCATTACCGGTACGCTGGGCGTCGCGGCGACGGTGCTCGGCTTGGCGATGGGACTGTCGAAGATTCTGGGCACCGGGCGGGATCTGGCTCTGCTGGAGCGCGTGAAGGCGCTGGCACCCGAGCGCATCGAGGTCATCGCGCTGGGGGATCGACCCACCGGGGAGTGGGCGAGGGCCCAGACTGGCGGCGACGGCGTTGATTTCGCGATCAGCGCATTGGGCGCCCGCGCACCGATCGAAACGATGCTGGATTCCATGAAGGGTGTGCGGCGCGGCGGCAAGGTGGTGAATATCGGTGGCGTGTCGGACGCTTTGCCGATCGACATGAAGTGGCTGATGGACGAGCAGATCCAGTTAATCGGGTCGAACTGGTTCAGCGCCACGCAAGGCCAAGAGATGGCCGACATGGTGCGCACTGGGACCATTGACCTGTCGTACCTGGAAGACGTCACGTTCCCTCTCGCACGCGTGAACGAGGCGATCTCCGGCCTAAAGGATCGCAACGGGGGCTTTTCCAACTACGTCGTGTGCCCCTGAAGGCCTTGCCTGCCATGAGCCTCTCCAATGCCCGCCTAGACTGGGTGGAACCGCTGCTGCTCAATCATGAAGAGCCGCGACGGCATCAGCGACGAGTTCATCGTGGCGTGGCATCTGGCGAACCTGTGAGTGGTGAACGCGTGAGAAGGCGAGCACGTCACCTGCCCGCTGCCCATGTGGCGCGCAACCATGGGCATCGCGGCGTTCAGCTGCCGCTGTGGCTCCCGTCGCGCCTTCGAATCAGGGCGTCTACCACGAAATCCACGCTACCCAACGGATTCGCATTGCTACTCCGTTCATGAAACGGGCGCGCGCGGCCCTCCACATTTGCACCATACAACGACTATGAAGGTTCTCGTTCCGGTGAAGCGGCTCGTTGACTACAACGTGAAGGTGCGCGTCAAGTCTGACGGCACCGGCGTCGACATTGCCAACGTGAAGATGAGCATGAACCCCTTCGACGAGATCGCGGTCGAAGAGGCRGTGCGCCTGAAGGAGAAGGGCGCTGCTACTGAAATCATCGCCGTATCCTGCGGTGATGCGAAGTGCCAGGAGACCCTGCGCACGGCGATGGCGATCGGYGCCGACCGCGGCATCCTGGTCGAGACGACCGAAGAGCTGCAGCCGCTGGCCGTGGCCAAGCTGCTCAAGGCCTTGGTCGACAAGGAGCAGCCGCAGTTGATCATCCTGGGCAAGCAGGCGATCGACGACGACGCCAACCAGACGGGCCAGATGCTGGCGGCGCTGGCCGACCTGCCGCAGGCCACCTTCGCCTCGAA
>NZ_JBFUIU010000671.1:0-4846 GCF_056401695.1 Variovorax sp. P4_D9 | reverse complement strand
CGCCCGCGTGCTCGGCATCGTCGAGCTCAAGGACATCGTCAAGACCGACATCAAGGAGCGCTTCGGCGAACTGCGCCGCATGGGCATCAAGACCGTGATGATCACCGGCGACAACAAGCTSACGGCSGCRGCSATCGCSGCCGAGGCCGGCGTSGACGATTTCCTGGCCGARGCCACGCCCGAGGACAAGCTGGTGCTGATCCGAAAATACCAGGCCGAAGGCCGTCTGATCGCCATGACCGGCGACGGCACCAACGACGCGCCGGCGCTGGCGCAAGCCGACGTGGCGGTGGCGATGGGCAGCGGCACGCAGGCCGCGAAGGAGGCCGGCAACATGGTCGACCTCGACTCCAACCCGACCAAGCTGCTCGAGGTGGTGGAGACGGGCAAGGCGCTGCTGATGACGCGCGGCTCGCTCACTACCTTCTCGATCGCCAACGACGTGGCGAAGTACTTCGCGATCATTCCGGCGATCTTCATTTCGACCTATCCGCAGCTCGGTGCGCTCAACGTCATGCGGCTTGCGAGCCCGTCGTCGGCGATTCTTTCGGCGGTGATCTTCAATGCGCTGGTGATCGTGTTTCTGATCCCGCTGGCGCTCAAGGGCGTTCGTTATCGGCCAGTGGGCGCGGCTGCGCTGCTGCGGCGCAATCTGGCCATCTACGGGCTCGGCGGCCTGGTCGTGCCCTTCATCGGCATCAAGCTGATCGACTGGCTGCTGGTCGCGGTCGGTCTGGTCTGAAAGCATCATCATGACAAACATCCTTCGTCCGGCGCTCGTGCTGTTCGTACTGCTGAGCGCCCTCACGGGCATCGTCTATCCGCTGGCGGCGACCGGTGTCGCGCAGTCGGTCTTTCCGGCCCAGGCCGCGGGCAGCCTGGTGCTGCGCGACGGTGCGCCGATCGGCTCCACATTGATCGGCCAGAACTTCAGCGATCCGAAGCATTTCTGGGGCCGTCCGTCGGCCACCGCGCCGATGGCCTACAACGCGGCCGCCTCGGGCGGCGCCAACCAGGGGCCGCTGAATCCGGCGCTGGTCGAAGCGGTCAAGAGCCGCATCGAAGCTTTGCGCGCGGCCGATCCGGTTAACACGCAGCCGGTGCCGGTCGACCTCGTCACGGCCTCGGCCAGCGGGCTCGATCCGCACATCAGCCCAGCGGCGGCGCGCTACCAGGTGGCGCGCGTGGCTCGCGCTCGCGGGCTGACGCCGGACCAGGTGGCCGGCCTGCTGGAGCGCCAGATCGAGGCGCCGCTGTGGGGATTCCTGGGCGAGTCGCGCATCAACGTGCTGGCCCTCAATCTCGCGCTCGACGCGCAACCCTCACCCTGATCCGGAGAAGGCCCATGGTYTATGTGCGACCACCTGACCGCTGCAGCAGGCTTGTTCCCTCGCAGAGAGGCAGCGCGKAGCGCSAAGGAGACAGTGATGATTCCCGACATCGTGTACGCGTTGTGCGCGTTGGTGGCTCTTTTCATTCCGATGGGCCTTGCATGGGCGATCGTGCGCTGGACGACCAAGCGCCACGTGCATGGCGACGCTCCCGGGCGCAGCGCCCCGATGAAGCTACACCCGTTGCGCCACTCGAMGCCCGGTCACTCACGTCGCCGAGTGCAGTCCGATACGCACAAGGGCCCCCGTTCCGCGTAGGGCGATTGATCATGGTATTCGCAACCGTTACGACCATCGCTGCGGTGATCTGTCGGACACGGATGTTGGGCGGGCTCGTCGGCGCGTAATCGAAGCCACCCAATGTCCAGTCTTCCTCATTCGCCCACAGAGGGCCGCCCCGACCCCGACGCGCTGCTCGCCCAGTTGCGGGCGGACGAGGAACGCGCCCAGCGCGGCAAGCTGCGCATCTACTTCGGTGCCAATGCGGGTGTCGGCAAGACCTGGGCGATGCTGAGCGCCGCGCAGCGCGAGCATGCCGCCGGGCGCGACGTGCTGATCGGCGTGGTCGAGACGCACGGCCGCAGCGAGACTGCGGCATTGCTGGCCGGACTTGAAACGCTTCCCTTGCGCGAGGTCGCCTATCGCGGCCGCACGCTGTCCGAATTCGATCTCGATGCCGCGCTCGCGCGCAAGCCGGCCGTGCTGCTGGTCGACGAACTGGCGCACTCCAACGCCCCCGGCTCGCGGCACGCCAAACGCTGGAAGGACGTGCAGGAGCTGCAGGCTGCAGGCATCGAGGTCTGGTCGGCAGTCAACGTCCAGCATCTGGAAAGCCTCAACGGCACCGTCGGGGCCATCACCGGCGTGCGCGTGCAGGAGACCGTGCCCGACACCGTGCTCGACGAGGCCGATGAAGTCGTGCTGGTGGACGTCACGCCCGACGAACTCACGTCACGGCTCGCGGCCGGCAAGGTCTATTTGCCCCAGCAAGCCGAACGCGCGGCGCAGAACTTCTTTCGCAAAGGCAACCTGATCGCGCTGCGCGAGATCGCGCTGCGACGAACCGCCGAGCACGTGGAGGACGATGTGCGCGGCTGGCGCGTGGAGCAATCGGGGCCGCAGGGCGATGCCGGGCCGCAGCCCTGGAACACCTCGGGCGCGCTGCTCGCCTGCGTCGGGCCCCACGAAGGCGCTAGCCAGACCGTGCGCACCGCGGCGCGGCTGTCCGGCCAGCTCAACGTGCGCTGGCACGCGGCCTACGTCGAGACGCCGCGCCTGCAGCGTCTCAACGCGCAGCAGCGCGACAGCATCCTCGCGGTGCTCAAGCTGGCGGAGGAACTTGGCGCTGTGACGGCCGTGCTGACGGGGGCCCGCATCGCCGAGGAACTCGCCGCGCAGGCGCAGCGGCTCAATTGCGCCACGCTGGTGGTGGGGCGGTCCGAACCRGCACAAGGCTGGCGCCGGTGGTGGCCGACATCAGACCTGTCGCGCGAACTGGCGCGCTGCGCGCCCGCGCTCGACATCGTCGAGGTGGCGCGGGCCGACAGCTCGCGGCGACTTGCGCAGGCCCGCCCGAGCGGGCGACGCGGCGATGCCGAAGTGGAGGACACCGATCGCCCGCATGCGCGCTGGCCCGGCTATGCGTGGGCCGCCGCCAGCAGCGTGGCAGTCACGCTCATCGCCACCCCGTTGTCGGGCGTGCTTGAGCTGGCCAACATCGTGATGCTGTTCCTGCTCGGCGGCGTCGGCGTGGCGGTGCGTTTCGGGCGCGGGCCTGCAGCCTTTGCCGCGATGCTCAACGTCGCCGCCTTCGACTTCTTCTTCGTTTCGCCGCGCTTCTCCTTTGCGGTGAGCGACGTGCAGTACGTCGTGACCTTCGCCGTCATGCTCGGCGTCGGCCTGCTGGTCGGTCAGCTCACCGCAGGCCTGCGCTTTGCGGTCGGCGTGTCGACCAGCCGAGAGCGGCGGGCGCAGTCGCTGTTCGAGCTCACGCGCGAGCTGTCGGCCGCGCTTGAAAGCGCCCAGGTGATCGAGCTCGGCGCGGCCGCGGTGCAGGGCCATTTCGGCGGCCGCGCGCTGGTGCTGGTGACGGATGCGAAGGACCGGCTCGTGATGCCTTCCGACCCGCCGAGCGGCTTCGACGCCAGCGTGGCCGACTGGACGTTCAGGCAAGGGCAGCCGGCCGGCCTCGCGACCGCGACGTTGGCCGCGCAGCCCTGGCACTACGTGCCACTCAAGGCACCGATGCGCGTGCGAGGCGTGCTCGCCCTCGAGCCCGCACAGCCGCGCTGGCTGATGATCCCCGAGCAGGCCCAGCAGCTCGAGACATTGGCGCGCCAGATCGCGATCGCGTTGGAGCGTGTGCACTACGTCGACGTGGCACAGCAGGCGGTGGTCGAGATGGAATCGGAGCGACTTCGCAATGCGCTTCTCGGCGCCATCTCGCACGATGTGCGCACGCCACTGACGGCACTGATCGCGTTGGCCGAGTCGCTGCAGGCGGCGCCGCCGCACGCCCACGCAGAGGCTGCGCGCGCCATCGTGGCCCAGGCTCGCGAGCTGAATGCGCTGGTCAGCAATCTGCTGGACATGGCGCGGCTGGAAAGCGGCAGCGCCGTCAATCTTCGACGTGAATGGCAGTCGGCGGAAGAGGTGGTGGGCGCGGCCATCCGCGCGGCGCGGCCCGCGCTCGGAGACCATGTCGTGCAGACGGCGTTGCCCGAGGACCTGCCGTTGGTCGAGTTCGATGCCGTGCTGATCGAACGCGTGCTGGTCAACCTGCTCGAGAACGCTGCGAAGTACGGTGCGCCACCCATTGTGGTCGGGGCGCGTGCGACGCCCAATGCACTCGAATTGACGGTGCGCGACCATGGTCCGGGTTTGCCCGCTACGCTCAAGGGTCGCGAGCAGACGCTGTTTGACAAGTTCACCCGTGGCCAAGCGGAATCGGCCACGCCCGGTGTTGGCCTGGGCCTGGCGATCTGCAGGGCAGTGGTCAGCGCCCATGGTGGCGAGATCACTGCAGCCAATGCGCCGGACGGCGGTGCCGAATTCAGCGTGACCCTGCCACGCCGCGCTCCGCCCCCGGCGGTCGATTCTTCTGCCTGACCGCCATGCCCAGCCCCGTTGCCATCGTGATCGAGGACGAGCCACAGATACGCCGCTTCGTGCGGGGTGCGCTGGAGGCGGAAGGCTGGCAGGTGCACGAAGTCGGCACGCTGAGGGACGGGCTCGCAGCCGTCGGCACGCGCCGACCCGACCTGGTCGTGCTCGATCTCGGCCTGCCGGATGGCGATGGCATCTCGTTGATCGGCGATGTACGTAGCTGGTCGGGCGTGCCGATCATCGTGCTCTCGGCACGCACCGAGGAGGCCGACAAGATCGCGGCCCTCGATGCCGGTGCCGACGACTACCTGACCAAGCCTTTCGGTGTCGGCGAACTGCTGGCACGCGTG
>NZ_JBFUIU010000670.1:0-4856 GCF_056401695.1 Variovorax sp. P4_D9 | reverse complement strand
GTCATCACGCTGGACGCGAATTCTGCGAGCTGCGATAGAGGGCTGAGCCCTCCGAGGTCGAACTGGCTTGCGAAGCTGACCAAGTCGCGTAGGTCGACAGCTTCAACGGCCATGGCGCCAGGTGTCTGGCTCGTGAGCTGATAGCGGCCCCGTGCGTTGATGGCGTCGCCGATGATGAGCACGGTGCCTTGTGCGTTGGGCGCCTCGGTCCTCGCGGCCATCAGGCGCTGCTGAACTTCGGTTCCGGCGATCAGCTGAACCCAGCGGACTTCACCCGGAGCCGTGCGCAAGTCCACCGGCCGTCCCGCCTGAAGTTGCTGCCGCACGGCGAGCAGCCACTGGCCAAGGTTCTCGGTGCCGGCCTGTCGCCAGCGCCATGGCGTACCCAGTTCGCCCGCTACCGGAAACTCGGCTTGCACTTCGTTGGCCCAGTGCACCAGTCGATTGCCGCGAAATCCAAAGATGGCCTGCATCGGGTCGCCGAGCACGCAGGTCGGCAGCGACTGCGCCAAGCCTGAAACAATGGCGTGCTGGACAACGTTGCAGTCTTGGTACTCGTCGACGAGTAGCCGCGAGTAGGTTGCTCGCAGAGGTTGAGCAAGGTGACCGGCGAGAAGGAGTTGCCTAGCGGCCTCACGAATGTCGGGGTAGTCAGTGTTCGGTCGGTGGAGCTCCAGGATTTGGGGGTTGTGTCCGCTTCTTGCTGGGAACTTGGCGATGAGCCTCATCGCGAACCCGTCGATGGTGGAGACCCGGTAAACGGAGTTTGGGACGCCAGCGCGACGCAGCCGCGCGCGAAGGGCCGCCACGCCCGCGTTCGTGTGAGTGAGCACGAGGATCGGCTGACTCTGCGTGTGTGTCGAGAGGGTCTCAGCAATCAGCTGGGTCTTCCCGCAACCTGCGGGGGCGGTGACCGAGCCGCGTTCGATGGCAAAGAGGTCGATTTCAGGCGGCACTTGTGAACGCCCACAGTTGGTCGGTGACCCCCTTGAAGGCGGGCTCAGCCTGTTCCAAAGCCGGCCAGACGATGTCCTTCGCGACCTCCTGGTAGGTCGTCAACGACTTGAACCATCCGCTGTTGCGGATGCGGGATGCGGCACCTAGCAGCTCCCGCGTCGCCGGCGAGTAGCCTCCCCGTTGCCGCTCTACCCGTACGTCGGTCAAGGTACGGCGTCCTTCAGACTTGGACCGGATGTGGTCGTTCATCAGCTCGACGCCCACGATTTCTTCGGCTTTCGCCAGAAGGGCGTCGAGCGCATGGTCGCTGAGGTGGCGGAAGAGTTCGTCCTCCAAGGTCAAGCCGGCCCGCCAAGTGAGAATCTGCCCCCCAGCAGCCACGAACGCTTCGGCGACGCCGGCAGAGCAAGGCTTGTCGGCATCCACGAACACGAGCGCTCGATAGCCCAGGTTCCGCAAGGCGGTTCCACGGGCGAAGCTGTTGTCAGGACTGCCGCCACCGGCGTTAACGTACGCTCCGCCGTTGGCCAGGAACGAGCGTGCCCCTGCGCTAACCCACGCTTGGTCAAGCCCGCGCGCGAAGCCGACCTCACTCGCCCCTTCGCACACGATGACGGACCTTGCCAGGAACGCCTCCGGGTCGAGCCTGAGAGTGCTCTGCACTTCGTTGGAGGTCCCGGCGGTCACCACACTGTGTCGACCATGCACTGGCATGACGACGAACAGTTGATTGCCAGACAGTTCGCGAAGCGCGACAGGTGAGTGCGTCGTCAGGAAGACCTGCAGCGGAGTGGTTGCATCCTTCGCCCCTAGGGAGTCGAGGAACAGCATGAGCCGATGGGGCTCAAGCCCATATTCCACCTCGTCGACCAGTGCAATCGGCGCCGAGCCTGCCGCGGCCCTCTGAAGCCCCGCCACGAGCAGGCGTGACGAGCCAGTCCCGAGGGAGCGCAGCGGAATCCCCGACTCTCCATGCAACGCAATGGCGCCCTCGCCGATCGACACGGAGTGCGCGTCCAAGAGTGCCTGCGGCATAGCACCGACTGGGACGCCGAGATTCTGGGCAGTCTGCCTCACCACCTCCAACGTCTGGGTCAGATGCGCGGCTGCTTGTCTCCCAAAGTTTGTCCTCGCCTGCCTGGCAGCGAGCGCAAGTTCGGCGCCGAGCTCCGCGCGCTCATCGGTAAGCCGATTGAGCACCGAACTGCGGCTCCACGACAGGTTGGAGCTCGCGAAACTTCCGATGCGGGCAGGCGCCACAGCTGCTCGCTCCTTCCAAGGAAGGGACCGCTCGAGCTGCTGCTGTTCCGCGCGCTCGGAGAAGAGCGTCCACGAGGGCTCCAGGTCCGCGCCAACCTGGAGACGCAGCGTGATGACGGTCTCTAGACCTATCCGCGGTTCGTCTTCGACAGCGTTCGTTGCGGTATCGAATCCGCGCAGGAACTCGCCGTAGAAGTCAATGTCCATCAAGGACGGCGAGAGATCGCCTAGCGTCACGCTTATGGTGATTGGCGCCTCTACATTCATGGCAAAGAAATCCATATCGCCGAACGCACTGGTGCGACGTGCACCGAGGCAAAGGTCAATCGCGTCGAGGACGGTGGATTTTCCGCTATCGCCCGGCCCGATGAGGCAGTTGACGCCTGCGGAAGGCGACCAGTCGAGCGCCTGAATGGACCTGAAGTTTCGAATTTCGAGATGTCGAATGCGGGCCATCGGGGCTCCAGAAGGGTGACGGCGGTTAGTGTCCTGAGGACTGCGCCAAAAGCCCATGATTTTCACCTCCCCGTCCATTACGGTGCCTGCATGGGTTGCTCCTCCGAGTATCGACTGACTCGCGAGAAGTCGGCGCGGTGAATGTCCGCTACCGCTGCGTGCGGACATCGGCCCCAATTTGCTCGACAGACCGCAACGGGCCCGGTCCTGCCTGTCGTCAACGACAACCGAACGGTAGGTAAGCAGTCTAGCGCTGTCATCCGGGCGATCGCTCGGCACGGACGGTGACCGGATCGTCCACGGGGCCGGCCGGTGGTAGGCCTCTCCGACGATCTTCATTGTCATCGACGAACTTTATTCTTTTCCTTCAGACTGTCGGGATTGCGCGGGGCCGCCGACCGCTAACTAACGCGCCATATTTGGCGTATTATTCGGCCATGTCCGCACTCTCGATCCGCGCCGAAACCGGCGTCATCGCCCTCGCAGAGACGTTGCGCGCCCTGCGGCTGCAGCGCGGCGAGTCGCAGGCCCTGGCCGCTCAGCGGATCGGCGTGAGCCTCAGGACCTACCAGCGGATGGAATCGTCAACGCCAAGCGCCGGCCAGGCTGGCGTTCCTGCCGGCGGCGTGGCCATCGGCGACTTCATCATGGCGCTCGAGGTCTACGGGGTCGACGTCGTCGCCGCGCTGACACAGCTACACAGACAAGCTCCAGCCACCTCACGGGAGCGCGGCCGCACGCCGAAGCCCCATCCTGCCGCAACCCTTCCCTCTTGACGCACGTCCATGCGCAACTCCACGCCCTCCGCCGACGCCAAGTCCGTCCCCGCCCGCCTGTTCGTGCACATCGACCGGCCGGACGGCGTGCACCCGGTGGGCGAGATGCGCTTCGACTCCTCGATCGTGGGCGGTTTTTCGGCCAAGTTTCGCTACGCGTCCGAGTGGCTCGCGGACGAGGCGCGACGTTTCGCCTTGGACCCGATCAACCTGCCCTTGACCGCATCACCCCAGTGGATCGAGACCGACGACAAGTTCGTGCGCCTGGGTGTCCTGTTCGACGCGGGCCCCGACATGTGGGGCCGCCAGGTCATGCGGCACAAGACCGGTATCGCGAACCCCGCCGAGTCCGCCCTGCTGCTCATGGGCCGGGGCAACGGCGTGGGCGCCCTACTCTTCTCGACCAGGCCGGATCTGAAGCGAGCGGACCTGCCCGGGTTCGACACGCTTCCCCTGATCGAGGAAGACCTCTATCGCGTTCACCAGGCGGCACACAACATCTTCGCCACCACACCCATGCCCGAGGACCTGGAGGGCCTCCTGGCGGGATCATGGTCGATCGGCGGCGCGCGCGCGAAAGCGGTTATGCGCGATCGGCACAATGGAATTTGGATCTGCAAGTTCAGCGAGCCGGGCAGCACCATCGATCGACAACGCGTCGAATACGCCAACCTGCGCATGGCCGCCGCCATCGGCCTCGAAGTGCCGGAGGTGCGCCTGGTCGAAACCGATCTGGGCTCTGTCCTCCAGGTACGCCGTTTCGACCGCAATGCCGATCTGCAGCGCCTGCATTACGCCAGCGCCATCTCGCTCGTAAGCGCGGTCCCCGAAGACAAGCGCCTGACCAGCGCGCGCGACCAGCGAGTCTTCTCCTACGCGAACCTGGCCCACATCGCTTCGACGGTTTCCTCCGACCCTATCAACGACCGCAGCAACATCTTCGCGCGGATGGCGCTGAACGTCGCCGTCAAGAACACCGACGACCACCTGAAGAACACCGGCTTCATCGAGTCCGAGTCGGCGGGCCTGAAGCGCTTGCGTCTCTCCCCCGTATTCGACGTGGTCACTCAGCCGTCATCGCACCACTACCTGCGCATCGGCTCGAAGGGTCGCGTCGGCACCATCGAAAACGTCCTTTCCGAGTTCGACTACTTCAAGCTGACCGAAAGAGGCGCGTATGCCATCGTGGACCGGGTCTACGACGTGGTGGCGCACCGGAATCAGTTCTACGAGGAGGCGGGCCTGAGCGGCCGCGACATCGACGCCCTGGACAGCCTCATCGAGCCGATCGTGCCGGCGGCGGCCGACGAGATCGAAGTGGAGCGGGCCGACGCTCCAAGATGAAGTCCGAAGAAAGCTACCGATGCCCAATCACGCGCTGAAATCGATTCTCCTGCCTTCTCCGGC
>NZ_JBFUIU010000669.1:0-4858 GCF_056401695.1 Variovorax sp. P4_D9 | reverse complement strand
CGACAACTCGGTGTCGATCGAAGAGGCTTTCATCCAGACCACTTCGCTCGGCAACGGGCTCTCCGTGAAGGGCGGGCGCTTCTTCTCGAACATCGGCTATCTCAACCCGCAGCATTCGCACACCTGGGACTTCGTGGACAACCCGTTGGCCTACCAGGCCATGCTGGGCACCCAGTACATCAACGACGGTGTGCAGATGAGTTGGATCGCGCCGATCGAGCAGTACGTCGAACTCAGTGCCGAAGTCGGTGCCGGCAGCAGCTTTCCTGGCACCAAGCCAAGTGGCAACGGCGCCGGGATGAGCGCCCTGGCCTTGCACACCGGCGGCGACATCGGCGAAAGCAACAACTGGCGCGTCGGCGTTTCGGTGCTGAACGCGAAGGCCACCGACCAACAACTCGTCGCGATGAACGCCGCCGGGTTCCCGGTCAATGATGTCTTCAGCGGCGACACGCGCGTCTGGATCGTCGACGGTGTCTGGAAATGGGCACCTAACGGCAACGCCACGCGGACCAACTTCAAGCTCCAGGGCGAGTACCTGCGCAGCACGCGCAACGGCAACCTGCTCTACGACGTCGGCTTTGCGAACGCCTTCGGCAACTACAGCGTGGCCCAGTCGGGCTGGTACGTGCAAGGGGTCTACCAGTTCAT
Source organism: Variovorax sp. P4_D9 (assembly GCF_056401695.1). Taxonomy (NCBI): domain Bacteria; kingdom Pseudomonadati; phylum Pseudomonadota; class Betaproteobacteria; order Burkholderiales; family Comamonadaceae; genus Variovorax; species Variovorax sp. P4_D9. The sequence continues at coordinate 4,207 of NZ_JBFUIU010000669.1, read as the reverse complement.
GCCGAAATGGCGCGTCGGTCTGCGCACCGAAAGGCTCGACCCCGGCACGCCAACTTTCGGAGCAGCCTCGCTCGCGTTCCTCGGCAACTACCGCCCGAGCAAGAACTCGGTAATGGTCGACTTCAACCCCAGCGAGTTCTCGCGCATCCGACTGCAGTTCGCCCAGGACCGCGCGCAGATCGGACATGTCGACAACCAGGTCTTCCTGCAATACCAGATGAGCCTGGGCGCGCACGGCGCACACAGCTACTGACTGCACCTTTCCAATCGCAAGGGAAACACAAAGGCAAACCATGAAATTCAATCGCCTCTTCGTCATTTCAATGATTGCCGCGCCGCTGCTGCTGGCGGCTCCCGCCCACGCAGCGCTTCGTGTGCTTGCCTGCGAGCCCGAATGGGGGGCCCTGGCACAGGAGCTCGGCGGCAGCCTCGTCGAGGTGTCGGTCGCAACCAACGCGCTGCAGGATCCGCATCAGATCCAGGCCAAGCCGAGCCTGATCTCCCGCGCACGCGGCGCCGACCTCATCGTCTGCACCGGCGCCGAACTCGAGATCGGCTGGCTGCCCGTGCTGCTGCAGCAGTCCGGCAACGCCAAGGTGCAGCCCGGCCAGCCGGGCAATTTCGCGGCAGCCGACTACGTGCGCAAGCTCGAAGTACCGACGCAGGTCGACCGCTCGCAAGGCGACGTGCACGCCGCGGGCAATCCGCACATCCAGACGGACCCGCGCAACATCGCGCTAGTGGCTGCCGCCCTCGGCACGCGCTTGCAGCAGGTCGACCCTGCGCACGCGGCGGACTACGCCAGGAACCAGGCCGATTTCAGCGCGCGCTGGCAGCAAGCCATCATGCGCTGGTCGGCGCAGGCCGCCCCGCTCAAGGGTGCGTCCGTGGTTTCGCAACACAACGCCTTCGTCTATCTCTACGACTGGCTCGGCGTGAAGGAAGTGGCCGTGCTCGAACCCAAGCCCGGCGTCGAGCCCACGGCATCGCACCTACAGGAAGTCCTGGCGAAACTCAAGGACACGCCGCCGCGGATGGTGATCCATGCCGCCTACCAGGACCCGCGCCCGTCGGATTGGCTCAGCAAGAACGCTGGCATTCCGGCGGTGAAGCTGCCCTTCACGGTTGGCGGCACCGAGGGCGCGAAGGACTTGTTTGGGCTCTTCGACGACACGCTGGCCCGGATGCTCCGTGCCGGGGCCAAATCGTGAACTGGAATGCACTCGACTGGAGCATCCTCGGACCGGCCTTGATTGCCGGCGTGCTGGTGCTGGCAACCCATGTGCCGCTCGGCATGCAGGTGCTGGACCGCGGCATCGTCTTCATCGACCTCGCGATCGCGCAGATTGCCGGACTGGGGGTAATCTCCGCTGACGCGCTGGGCATTCCCGAGGGGGGCGTCGCCGTGCAGTTGGCCGCGGTGACTGCAGCCTTGCTCGGCGCCTGGCTGTTGACCTGGACCGAGCGGCGCGCGCCACAGCAACAAGAGGCGCTGATCGGCGTGATGTTCGTGCTCGCCGCTTGCGCCGGCATCCTGCTGCTGTCGGGCAACCCCCATGGCGGCGAACACCTGAAGGACTTGCTCGTGGGACAGATCCTGTGGGTCGACAGGACGCAATTGCTGTGGCTGGGTGGCGTTTCGGCCGTGTTGCTGCTCGCATTGGGCTTGGGTTGGGTGAGACGTCTCGGCCGCTTCGGCTTCTATGCGGTGTTTGCGCTGGCCGTCACAGCTTCAGTGCAACTCGTCGGGGTCTACCTCGTGTTCTCCAGCCTCATCATTCCGGCGCTCGGCACCCGCGGGCATCGCGGCACGAGGCGCCTTTGGCTGGCCTATGGAATTGGCGTGATCGGCTACGCGTTGGGGCTCGCGCTATCGGCCTTGTTGGACCTGCCATCGGGCGCAGTGATTGTGTGGACGTTGGGGGCATGTGCACTCACGGGGGCATTGGCCCTGCGCGGCGGGCGGGGCGTCGACCCAGCGCTAGCAGAACGGGAGGGTCAAGCGCACTGACTGACACCGCATCGTCTTTGGGCCTGTTTGGCACGTGGTTGCCGCGGATGTAGCGCACGAACTGTCGCTTCAGATCGGCCACCGAGGTGAACACCCTGGCTGTATAGATCTTCGCGAGGAAGCCCGTCCGCGGGTTAGGAAATTCCGTCAACGCGCTATCGCAGCACCTTGCTCAATGTCGTGCGGTCGATCGCGGCCATGCTGCCGGATTGGATGCGCGCCGAAAAAGTCCTGTCGCTCTTACTCCTGGTGCTCATCTGCTTCCTGGTTGGTGTCGTTGTCCGCACCCGGACGGGCAGGGCGACGCGGGAACGAATCGAGAAGGCCCTGTTCGAGCGGATCCCGGGTTATGCGCTTTTTCGAAGTCTCACGCAGCGCATGACCAATCAGAGCGAGGAGAACGTCTGGAAGCCGGCGCTGATCGAGATCGAGGACGCTCTCGTCCCTGGATTCATCATCGAAGAGCTCGACGACGGGCGGTACACCGTCTTCGTGCCCTCCGTGCCAACGCCTCTGGCCGGCGCCGTCTACATCCTGGAGCGAAGTTGCGTGCATCCCCTGGACGTCCCCTTCACGCAGGCGGTCACGACGATTTCCAAGTGGGGATCCGGCTCCAAGCATCTCGTCGCGGCCATGAAGAAAGCGAAAGAGCAGGCTTGATGGGCGCGTGCCTGGCGCGGTGGATTCGCGGCCGTATTCGTGGCACAGTGACTCCCCGCATCGCAAAGGTCTGAAGCCGAGGAGCGCTGTCGTGGACGAATCCGACGTGCCTGCACTTCCGAAGTCGCAATCGCCAGCCGGCGGTCTCCCGGGTGGAGTAACGGAAGTCGCGCTCGAAGAGACCCCAAGCACCAATGCCCATGTGCTCACGTTTCTCCAGCGGTGCCGCACCGCAGCATCTGACGCTCGTGTGGGCGCGCCGCCAGACGAAGGGACGCGGCCGGGGCGGCCAGGTGTGGCAGTCGAGCGAAGGCAACGTCTTCTTCTCGATGATCCTGCGCCCGCAGGCGGATTGAGGAGACCTGAACCAGCTTCCGCTGGTCGTTGCTGTTGCCACCCACGCTGCAATCCGGCCTCACGTTCCGACATCGCATGCCGTGACCCTCAAGTGGCCCAACGACGTGCTCGTCGATGGCGCGAAAGTGTCCGGCACGCTGATCGAATCGCATCGACTGATCCGCAGCACCGATGTTGATCGATGGTCGGCTGAAGCGCTGGTTGTCGGAATCGGCGTCAACGTCGCGCACTGTCCGACCGAAGGCCTCCTGTATCCCGCCGCCAGCCTGCGCCAGGCAGGATCGGCGATCGAGCGCGATCAGGTCATCCGCGAACTGGCGCAGGCCTTGATGGGCGCGCTCGCGCTCTGGCGCCAGCGCGGCTTGCAGCCATCCGGGCCGCGTACACGGAGAACGCAAATGGCCTGGGCGAAAGCATCACGGTTCGAACCTCGCTCGACCGGGACGACTCCGTCAGCGGCGTGTTCGAAGGCATCGACGAAGGCGGCGCCCTGTCGCTGCGCCTCGCGGACGGGACCGTCAGACACCTGGTGGTCGGTGACGTGTTCTTCGGTGCATCGGCTACCCATCCGCACAACCCCAAGGAGACACCATGACAATCCGCGTTGGACGATGGCTCGGCCCGAATGGCGGCGGGCTCGAGATCCTTTCCATCGGGCCGGGCGCCAAACTCACCGGTCGCTACCAGACCAAAGTGGGGAAGCCGGATCCCAACGCGTGGTTCGACGCGCATGGCATCAGCGACGGCGCGCTGATCGGATTCACGGTGCTCTGGAAGAATCAATCGGAGCAGCACCCTTCGCTGGCCAGCCTTGCGGCCGCTACGTGGCCAAGGGCGAGAAGGATGGCCTCGGCGATTCATCGAGAGAACGGATCGAGGCCCAATGGCATCTGGCCCGCCTCTACGACGACGACGATCCCGGCAAGCCGCACGCGTATTGGGAGACCTTCATCACCAACGCCGCCATCTGGTACTGGACGCCTTGAACAGTCAGCGCAGCGTGAGTCCGGCGTGAGCCAGCAAACGGCGGAAAACGTCCAAACGCGCCGTTCCGGTCTCCGACAGCTTGTGGCAGACGTGCACGTGTGCAGCCATGTCGCTGTGCCCGCGCAGCGCGTCCTTGCATTCCCGTCCCGACATTTCCAGGTGGACGCCGGTCAGGATGGCTCGACCCTTGCC
>NZ_JBFUIU010000668.1:0-4866 GCF_056401695.1 Variovorax sp. P4_D9 | reverse complement strand
GCCGCGTTGCGCCAGGCCGTGAGCCAAGCGCACATGCTCGCGTAGCCTGCGTGCTTCTCGCCGCGCTCGCGGCGAGCCTGCTGCTCGGCCAGCGCTCGATTCCAGATCCAGCGCATCATGCCCGCGTAACGCCCCAGTTGAGCCGCCTGCGCAGAACGCGGGCGAAGCTGGAAACGGTAGCCTCGGAGGGACGAATCGACGGACATCTACGACAGTATGGGCAAGCGCCAGCTCYGCGCGTGCCGGGCATCAGGTCGCTCCCCTTCACCGCGCCATCCCTGCCGTCAACACTTCCACGAAGTTCATCGATAGGCGCGACAGCGGTTCGGTTTGGACATGGAAGATCTGGACCGAGGCATTGACCTTCGTCTTGACGGGAACCACAACGATATTCGGCCACGTCTGCCCAAACACGGTCATGGCGTCGACCAGCGCGATACCCGCCCCCGCCTGTGCCAGCGCCCGCGCCACGTGCGCTTGCTCGACTTGGATGCTCATGTCAGGCTGATTCTTTTCGCTGCCGAATATCTCCCGCAGCAACAGTCCGAACGGAGCATCGGGTTCATAACCAATCAGAGACTCCTTTGCCAGCTCCGCGGGTCGCACGAAAGAGCGCGTGCCAAGCCGATGCCCCTTTGGAATCAGGGCAACGATAGGGTTCTTGACCAACAGGCGCGCTTCTAGGTTGGGGTGCGTCAGGGCCATGTTGGACACGGCGAGTTCCGCCTGTCCAGACAGCAAGGCGCGCAGCATGGTGCTGGGGATCTGCGTACGCACGACGATGCGCACTCCCGGATGCGCTTGCTTGAATGCTGCGATCGCGAGTGGCAGGACGGTCTGGCCGAGGTTGGGGCTGCATGAAATGCGCAAGCTGCCGATTCGGTTGGCTGCGAGATCCTCCGCGACCTCGTTGACGCGCTCGATGCCCTCGTAGACGGCGTTCACCTCGCCCAGCAGCCGCCGTGCCTCCGGCGTGGGATACAGGCGCCCCTTGATGCGCTGGAACAGTTCAAGTCCGAGGCGTTGCTCGGTGTGCGACATCAGCCGGCTGATAGCTGGCTGCGACACGTACAGGAGCCTTGAAGCAGCGCTGATCGAGCCCGTCAGCATGACGGCACGGAAGACCTCGATCTGCCGAAGGTTCAACTTCATCGTATAACCTACTGTTAAGCACAATGGACATAAAAGCATACGACATTCATGGGTGCGAAGCCTAGACTTGTCTTCATCCTGGCGTGATGGCCGTCCCTTCGAAGACTGGAGATGAAATGAGCGAGATCTATCTGACTTATATCAACGGCAAGGACATCGCGAAGCTGGCGATGACCGATGCGGAGATCCTTGACGCGGTGGAGCAAGCGCTCATTGCGCAAGGCAAGGGCGAGACGGTGATCGAGCCGCGCGTGCACCTGATTCCCGATCCGGCCTTCAACGGGCACTTCAATGTGCTGCGCGGATACGTCGCGCCGCTCGGCCTGGCCGGCGTCAAGATCGTTGGCGACTACGTCGACAACTACAAGCTCGGCCTTCCGTCGGAGATGGCCATGCTCAATCTCTTCGATCCAAGAACGGGAATCCCTGTGGCGATGATCGATGCCACCTTCATCACCGATGCCCGCACCGGGGCGATCACGGCCCTGGGCGCCCGGCATCTGGCTCGCCGCGAGAGCAAGGTGCTGGGGCATGTCGGGGCGCGTGGCACCTCCTACTGGAACGTCCGGCTGCTTGATAGCTTATTCGACTTCGATGAGATTCGCGTGCATTCGCGTCGCCCGGAAAGTCGCAACGCCTTTGCCGCTCGCCTGGAGCGAGATCTTGGCAAGAAGATCGTGATCACGGAGGATTGGGAATCTTGCGTGCGGGGTGCCGACATCGTGGTGGAAGCGTCGCGGCTGGAGCGTCCGACACCGATGCTGAAGACCGAATGGATCAAGCCGGGCGCGTTCGTGGTGCCCTATGGCACGATGAGTGCCGTCGAACTCTCGCTCACCGACATCATGGACAAGGTGGTGGTCGACGACTGGAGCCAATGCAAGGGCGGCATCTTCGGCTCGCTGCGCGCACACGTCGAGGCGGGCAAGCTCTCGGAGCAGACCCTCTACGGCGAGCTTGGCGAGATCGTCGCGGGCCRCAAGCCTGGTCGGCAAAGTGACGACGAGACCAATCTGTTCTGGCACCGTGGCCTATCCCTGAGCGACATAGCCCTGGGCCATGCCATCCTGCAGAAGGCCGAACGCATGGGCCTCGGGCAGAGGCTGCTGTACGCATGATCGCCAACGTGCGCATGTATGACGTGAGCGAGCCGGTGTCGCAGGCATGGCGGGCGCTTCTCGCCCGCCTGGCGGAGCGCGCCGGCCTTGCGTTGAGCTACGTCGAGCACGCCCCGCCGACACCCATCAGCGCCTTGTGGGCCCGTCCCGATTGCGGCTGCGTGTTCATGTGCGGTTTCCCGTATGTCACCAGCGCAAGGCGGCCCCGTCTCCTGGCTGCACCGGTTCCATCACTGCCGCGGTACGGCGACCGTCCGGTGTACTTCACCGAGTTCATCGTGCGGACCGATGCGAATGTGCACTCGCTTGCGCAAACCTTCGGCAGCCGGCTCGCGTGCATGCTGCGGGAATCGAACTCGGGCCATAACGCGCCCCGCCACTACCTGCTGAAACACGCTGCAGCGGGCGCACGGGCGCTGTACCGGTCCACGACGTTACCAACGCCGACGCCGCTCGAAGTGATCGATGCGGTGATCAGCGCCCAGGCGGAAGTCGGCGTCGTCGACAGCTATGTGCTGGATCTGTTGCGCCTGCATTCGCCAGAACGTCTGGCGCAACTCAAGACGGTGTCGGTGACGCCGGCATCGCCGATCCCGCCCCTGGTCGCATCAGGTGAAATCAGCGGCGACACGGTCGCTCGCGTGCGTGCCGCCTTGCTCGACTTGCATCGCGATGCAGCCGCCGCCGTGCAGATGGCGACACTGGCTCTCGCTCGCTTCGCGCCCGTGGAGGAATCGGACTACGCCGTGCTGGCTGGCTACGCTGACCGTGCTGACGCGGCGGGCTTCGCATTGACGGGCGACATCCCCACTGTTGTGGCTTGAGACCATTTCCAGACCAATCGGAGACTTCGATGAAGCGCTTCCTGATCGCCATCCTGACCGCTTGCATGCCACTGCTGGCGTCCGCGCAGGCCTATCCCGCCAAGCAGGTTCGCTTGGTGGTTCCCTTTGCACCCGGTGGCCCGGCCGATGCCCTCGGCCGGATCGTGGGGGAGGGGTTGTCCAAGCCGTGGGGACAACCCGTCCTGGTGGAAAACAAGGTCGGCGCGGCCGGCTCGATCGGGGTGGGCCAGGTCGCCAAGTCCGCGCCTGACGGCTACACGCTGGCGGTCGTTCCAGTGGGCAATATCGCGGTCAATCCCAGCTTGATGCCGAACTTGCCCTACAAGCCGACAGACCTAGCGCCGGTGACGATGCTCGCGACAGCGGAGAACGTGCTGGTCACGGGCTCTAGCGTGCCAGCCCAGACTCTGGGTGAGCTGCTCAAGCTGGCGGCCCAGAAGCAGGGACAGCTCACGTTTGCATCCGCGGGTGCCGGCAGCCAGGCCCACCTGGCGGGCGAAATGCTCCAACTGGACGCCAACATCAAGCTTATTCACGTGCCTTACAAAGGCCTCAGCCTGGCGCTGACCGACGTGGTTGGCGGCCAGGTGACGATGATGTTCGCGCCGCTCTCGACGGCACTTCCCTTCATCAAATCTGGCAGGCTCCATGCGCTCGGCGTGGCCAGCGCCAGGCGTTCCACTGCAATGCCCGACTTGCCGACCATCGCGGAGCTGGGCTTCCCGAAATTCGAAGCCGTGTCCTGGTATGCCCTCATGGCTCCTGCAGGCACGCCGCCCGAGGTGGTGCAGCAGATCAGCCGCCAGACTAACGAGGTGCTGGCAGACCCTTCATTGAAAGAGAAGCTGGCTGCGGTTGGCTTGGAGGTCGGCGGCGGCACCCCGCGCGAGCTCGACGCCACTATCCAGAAGGAAGCCGCCCGATGGGCCAACGTGATTCGGACGCGTCATATTTCAGTGGACTGATGTCACTGCGCGGGGTCGTTCCGGAGCGCTCATTCTCCCTGCCGCCTTAGTCGCGGCATGGACACCTTAGCGCTGTCGAAGCGCACGAAGGGTCAGAGATAAGTCAAATTTTCAGAGCACGTCGGCCTGCTCATCGAGGTGGCCCGCAACGAATGAATGTCAGGTTCACGGCAACCTACTTGGGAGACCCCTTCGGGCCCGAAACGGCTGTACGCTTTGCTCCGAAGGTGCCGCTCGTGAGCGCTGATCAGTCGCGGGAATCCTGTGAGGGACCAGTCCTCTTCGAGCGAGCACCTTCCGGTTGTTGCGATCGCGCAGGGCCAGCTCGAGTTCGATGAGGTCTGCGACGCGATCGCGTGTCGGGCCCGCGTCGCTCGGGCCCGCGAGCTTCAGATAGACGTTGTCCGCGGTGCGCGTCAGCGTAACGCCGCTAGCGTCGGCCGATGCAAGGGGCAGCGCCCTGAGCAGTTCGGAGTAGCGCAAGGTGATATGAGCGAGCTGTGCGCTGCCTCGCGGTCGCGCGGGGCGAGTCGGGCCGCCTACGGCTGAGCCCTGGCGCGATGCATTCCGGCGCGCGCGCTGCGTATCCAGCCGCCGCTGCAGGCCCATGCGAGCCGAATGAAGGTCGTCCTCGGGCGTCCACTGGCGAGTGCCGTAGTCGATCGCCTGGCTCACATTCCGGCGCGCGCGCTGCGTATCCAGCCGCCGCTGCAGGCCCATGCGAGCCGAATGAAGGTCGTCCTCGGGCGTCCACTGGCGAGTGCCGTAGTCGATCGCCTGGCTCAC
>NZ_JBFUIU010000667.1:0-4888 GCF_056401695.1 Variovorax sp. P4_D9 | reverse complement strand
GCGAAGGGGTGGATTGCGTCCTTCGAGGCGGCGTGCTGAGCGACCCGTCGCTAGTGGCGCGCCGCGTCGCGCAGATGCCCTACATGACCTGCGCGACGCCCGACTACCTGAAGCGCCACGGTACGCCCGGGACGCCGGCCGACCTGCTCGAAGGGCACCGGGTGGTGAGCTACTTCTCGTCGCGCACGGGGCGCTACGTTCCGCCGCGCTACGAGCGCGGCGAAGAGCGCATCGAGATCAATGGGCATGCCGTCATCGCGGTCAACGAAAGCACGGCCCACCTGACGGCGCTGTTGACTGGACTCGGCGTGGCGCAGACCTTTGCCTTCATGGCACAGCCGCACGTTGAGAGCGGGGCGCTGGTCGAGTTGCTGGCCGACTGGGAACCGCCGCCGATGGCCGTTTCGGTGGCCTACCCGTCCATCCGGCACATGAACGCCAAACTGCGCGCCTTTGTCGACTGGACGGTGGAAGTGTTCGCGCCGTACAGTTCCGTCCGTTGACGGTGAGAGGACACAAACGCCTGCAACAGTTCCTGCGCAACGAACCGATGAGCACCTGACGCCTGTCATCGCCGCCAGCTTGGCGGCCAGCCGCCCGAGCGACGAGCCAGCTTCGCCGTACGCCACTGCATCGCGGCCCTGTTCCCCCCGAACGATCCAAGCGCTAACGACATCTGGCTTCTTTGACGACGGGGAGTAGCGCGCCATGAGCGTCCGCAGGGCGGTCGATTGCAGTCATCCGCGTTCATTGAGCGGGAGGACGGCTTTTGCATGCCTGCCGTACAGCGGTCGCTGACGACCGGCAGGGTAGGGCCCGGAGCTCCTATTCGCGAATTGCAGGAGCTGTCGTTCGCGCACGATGTCGTCCTGATCGTCCGTTGTCACCCATGCCGAATTCATCGACGATGTCGGCAAAGGTCAAGTTCCGAAGGTAGACCGGCCGTTCGCGAGGAAAGACGCCAAGGTCGGGTTTCGTCAGCCGCCGACATCCGACAGGGCCCTGGCGAATGACGGGCGCAGTCTGAACCGGTCGTAGGGGTCGACGGGTCGATCATCGGCCGATGGCCGCTTCGATCCTTCCTACACGCTTCTGGTGGTGAATAGTAGTTACAGTATGTTCAAGTTCTAAGGCGTAGATTCTTAACGGACGCTTACGCGATCCCTCAGCCAGGCTTGAGTTTTTCCTCAGCATAGAGCGAGAGCTCAACCGTGCGTTCGAGCAGCTGTTCCGCGGGTGCTCCCGCAAAATTCTTGAGGACGAGCTCCTTGACATACAGCCGGACGAGGTATCGAAGCTGCAAAGCGCGGTTCTTGGTCGCAAAGACGAAGTCTCGATGCCCGTTATTCACAACGATGACATTCCGTTCGGCATCGAATCGCGATCTCCAGAGGGCCCCCGCTGCCCGTTCGAACGCGTAGCCTGGCAATCCCCGCGCATTCGAGGCCGCCGGATTCACGAGGAGATCGACGCTGTCTGTCACTGTCACGAGTGCCTCGGCGTCGAAGCCGAGTTCATGCTGCCTCACGGTCACTCGCAGGCGTACTAGGCCTGGCGTTTCAGTCGCTGAAAACTCGACTTCCTGGTCGACGGTCGAGTTGATTGAGCCCTCGCCTTCGACGATTTCCCAGGCAAACAACAGATCTTGCGTGACACGGCGGCGCGATCGATCGCGCGGCAGCGCCTTGAAGCGCCGTCGCTCCTTGACCGGCATCGTGCTCGCCGCCGGCGATACGACCACACCGAACAACGGACCCGCGTAGTCGAAGAACTGCRTTTGCTCGCTACCATTCATCGCCACCACTTCAAGCTCGAGACCGGAAATCTCATCCTGCGCGGCGACATCGCCTGTCGCAGGTTTGGAGTTCCCGCCGTCACGATCTTCGCGGTCCTTGATGTCGAACCAGTCGTATTCTTCGGGCGGGAGGGCCAGAAGCGCCTCGCGAAACGCTCGTTGAATCGCGCGCATTGACTGCTGGCTCGCCTGCTCCTCCTCGGCGCGCAACTGGGCCTCGATGACAACGCTCACTGCAGCTGCGAGAGGCTTGACCCCTTCAAGCAGTGCGGCGAACCGCTCGTCGTGGATGACGCCGCTGCGCGTGCCCGGGGTGAGATTCAGGAACGGCGCGTCCACCAGACCTTGGAGGTAGCGAGAGGACCAAGGCATGCTCTCGAGCCCTGGCAGGGTCGCAAGATCCTCGACGACCCTCGTCCCGGAGCGGCTCAACGCAACCCGGCAACTGTCGGCCGGTTGCGCAAGGTACAACTCTGTATATGCATCTCCAAACGGAGTGCGCACTGTCGGCAACTGGTGCAGAAGTCTCCCCTCGTACGCGCGAGGCTCGACTTCGTACTGTTTGCGTGCGAGATTGTCGATGACGATCACTCGAACCTTCTCATTGCGCAGGCGATCGCGCAGCTCGGAAGCCAGGAACCACTGAATCTTTTCTCCGCTCAAGTTGCGGATTCCCTCAAGGAGCGGACTTATTTTGAGTTCGGTGCCTCGCTCGGCGAACAACACGCGCCGCTGCGTGACCTCGTATCGGGCGTCGCCCTTGCTCATCGACATCTGATAGGCGCGCTGATCGAGGCCGGCCGAGACCATCGTCAATGTGTCTCCGACAGTCCAGAAGCTCAGGAGTCCGATGCCGAACTCGCCCTGCAGTCCATTGCCTCGACCCTCGGTCTTCAGTCGCCGCTTGATCGAGTCGCAGATATGGGTCGCGACATACTTGAAATTGGGCAGGCCCGCTTCGTCGCGGGGCACACCATCGCCGTCGTCCTTGATCGACAGGTATTGCGCGCCGTTCTCCCGGCCGCGGGTAATCGTCACGTTCTTCGCGTTGGCGTCGATGCTGTTTTCAACGAACTCAGCGATGGCCTTGAGCGGATTGCTCTGCGAGAGCGCGATGATACGGATGGCATTCCAATCGTCACCGATCTTGAGCTTGCCCGCGTCGGACGGCTTGTCCTTTCTGGGACCTTTCGCTCGCGGGCGTGATTGCGGCCCCTTCTTCAGATCTGTTTTCATAGAACGGCCGAAAAAACTTCTGCTGGTTGTCGCGCATAGGATTTGTTTGGCATGACCGTATCAGACTAAGTCTATGTGTTCGCACAAGCCGGCGATACCAGCGCCGGCGAGGTAGACCGTCGCAGTGAACCTCACGCTCGGCGTCGGCTCAGATGCCGAATCGCTCTGCATCGCGACGGTCGACAGTCGACTGTCGAAAGAACCACAAGCTTGCTGCTCGCCTGCGCATCAACAGAAGGGAACATATCGATGATCAGACGTTGACGCGGACCACTGGATAAGTACATATCTTTATGGCGCGCATCGCTAGTTGTGCGCAAGCTCCACTGTCAGCTTGAACCCCAAGGCTCGCATGACCTTGAACAGGGTCTCGCTATTGGGTGCTCGATCACCTGAAAGACCCTTGTAGAGGCTCTCGCGCGAAAGTCCGGTGTCCTGGGCGAGTTGGGCCATCCCCCGGGCTCGTGCGATCGTGCCGAGCGCGCCGGCGAGTTCGGCGGGATCGTTGTCGTCGATCACCTGCCGAAGATATTCGGCCATATCCTCATCATTCGTGAGGTAGTTCGCGATGTCAAACTGGCGGGTTTTGATCTTGCTCATTTTGCAACTCCAGAGCCATTTTTTTGGCTCGTCCAATGTCGCTGTCCTGGCTGGACTTGTCGCCGCCGCCCAGGAGACACAGCCGCCGACAGGCTTGATGTCCCCCAGGTTCGCGCGGCGAGCCTTGTCGAGCCTGCGCGCGAGCCGAATCCGGGTCGGGCCATCCTTCAGCCCAAGAGAGCCATTCCTCGAACTCCTCAGATTCGACGACCGTGTACATGCCAGGATTGTAGCCTTGTGGCTACACATTGCAAGCATTGCTTGCTTCGCCCGCCTGCTCCTTCGATCGGAAACGGATGTACGGGCAACCGCGCAACCATGCGGCCCGGAATTGCACCACGCCGCCGGGCAGGGCCCTTGGGCGGACCTGATCGCGCCGCTTCGCTTTCGTCGAGCCAGTGTCTAAAGCTGCCGAGCACATGCGTCGAGCTTTCGAGCAGCCGCGGGGGGTCATCGGGAGGTCACGTCGACCAGAGCGGGTCGGCCGACAGCGAAACGTCTCACCTTAAGCACTCTCCCCTCGCCTCTGGGTGATAGGGCGCATCGCCTCATCGCGCGCGGTGGCGACATTTCAGTTCTCCGCCACGCGATCGCGCGACCCGCGACGCCCGGAGGAGCCAGGCGCCGCGGCCTCGCCTTGCGTCATGCCACCTCGCACCGCCAGCACCACCTGCCGGCGCAAGTGCGCTTGACCGGCGCAGCGAACGACTCTGCCGCGCCCGATCCTTGCCGATCAGATTCGCGGCGCAGATGACTGCAATACGAGAAGCGGCTTCCCACCGACTTCAATCACGATCCTGCGCATCTGCGAATCAACCCACCGGACGGTCCACTAACCGACGAGCAAGATCCGTTCTGATCAGCCGCAATGAGGGTCGCGCTCGCCGCTGGCGCCCTCGACGCTCGTCATCGGACCCTCGACATACTTGAGCATCGGGCCATCGATATTGCTGACCACACCAGCTCGCGGCGTCGAGCAGACGCAGGGCGGCGGGCTCACCGGATACCCACCACGACGGCCAGCCTCAAGGCCCGGCCGAACGGGCACGGAGAGCCAAGCGCGACTCGCCCGCCGCGATCAGATCATGCCGCGCTCAGCACCCCGCGACGCACCTGGTCGCGTTCGATCGACTGGAACAGGGCCTTGAAGTTGCCTTCGCCGAAGCCGTCGTCGCCCTTGCGCTGGATGAACTCGAAGAACACCGGGCCGCCGAAGGCGGTCTCCGAGAAGATCTGCAGCAGCAGGCCAGGCGCGGG
>NZ_JBFUIU010000666.1:0-4894 GCF_056401695.1 Variovorax sp. P4_D9 | reverse complement strand
CGGCTGATGGGCCGCGGCCTGTCGGACATTGTCAATCGCGATGCRATGGCGTACCACCTGACGGGCGACGACGGCATGGTCAAGGTGCAGACCGCGGCCGGCGAGAAGTCGCCGATCGAGGTCAGCGCCGAGATCCTGGCGACCCTGCGCTACCGGGCCGAAGACACTTTCGACGACGAACTCCATGGCGTCGTGATCACCGTCCCGGCCTATTTCGACGAAGGCCAGCGGCAGGCCACAAAGGATGCGGCGCAACTGGCCGGGCTCCATGTGCTGCGTCTCATCAGCGAGCCGACCGCGGCCGCGATCGCCTACGGACTGGACAATGGCAGCGAGGGCGTCTACGCGGTCTACGACCTCGGCGGCGGCACCTTCGACATCTCGATCCTGCGGCTGACGCAGGGTGTTTTCGAAGTCATCGCGACCGGTGGCGATTCGGCACTGGGCGGTGATGACTACGACCATGCGCTGGTCGAGTTCGTGCTCGCCCAGCGCGGGCTCAAGGCGCACAGCGACGCCGACCGATCGGCGCTGCTCGTGGCTGCCCGGGCGACCAAGGAGGCGCTGTCGGAAGCCGAATCGGCCAGCTTCAGTGCCAGCCTGTCGGGCGAGGCGCTTCGCCTCGAGGTCCGACGCGAGCAGTTCGAGGTCGCCACGGCCGCGCTGACTGCGCGCACCATCACGGCCGTGCGGCGCGTGCTGCGCGACGCCAAGCTGGCTCCGGGCGAACTGCAGGGCATCGTGTTGGTCGGCGGTGCCACCCGCATGCCGCAGATCCGCCATGCGGTGGCCGAATGCCTGGGCCGCGAGCCGCTCACCAATCTCGATCCGGACCAGGTGGTGGCGCTCGGCGCCGCGATCCAGGCTAACCAGCTGGCCGGCAACGGCGGCGCCGACGACCTGCTGCTGCTCGACGTGATTCCGTTGTCGCTGGGCATCGAGACGATGGGCGGCCTGGTCGAGCGGATCGTGCCGCGCAACCAGACCATCCCGACTGCGATGGCCCAGGACTTCACCACCTACAAGGACGGCCAGACGGCGCTGGCGCTGCACGTGGTGCAGGGCGAGCGCGACCTGGTCGCCGACTGCCGCAGCCTGGCGCGCTTCGAGCTGCGCGGGATCCCGCCGATGGCGGCAGGTGCTGCCCGCATCCGCGTCACCTTCACCGTCGATGCCGACGGCCTGCTCAGCGTGAGCGCCAAGGAGCAAGGCAGCGGCGTGGAGGCGAGCGTCACGGTCAAGCCGTCGTACGGGCTCTCCGACGAACAGATCGCGACCATGCTGCAGGAAAGCTTCTCGACCGCGCAGCAGGACATGAAGGCGCGCGCACTGGTCGAGGCGCGGGTCGATGCCGACCGCATGCTGATGGCGACGCAGAGCGCGCTGGATGCCGATGCATCGCTGCTGTCGGCCGAGGAGCACTCCGTCATCGAGCAACTGATGGCCGCGCTGCGCATTGCGCGCCCTTCCGAGGATGCCGCCGTCGTCGAAGCCGCCACCAAGGCGCTGGCGGACGGCACCGAAGCCTTCGCGGCTGCGCGGATGAATGCGGGCATCGCGCGCGCACTCGCGGGCCGGCAGATCGAATCTCTCTAGAACATGCCCACGATCAAGATCCTTCCCCATCCCGAGTACTGCCCGCAAGGCGCCGAGATCACGGCCGCAGCCGGCACCTCGGTCTGCGAGGCCATGCTCGAGAATCACATCAACATCGAGCATGCCTGCGAGATGAGCTGCGCCTGCACCACCTGCCACGTCATCGTGCGCAAGGGCCTCGAGTCGCTCAACGAGGCGGAGGAGGGCGAGGAAGACCTGCTCGATCGGGCCTGGGGCCTCGAGCCGCAGTCGCGGCTGAGCTGCCAGGCGATCCTCACGCAGGCCGACCTGACAGTCGAGATTCCGAAGTACTCGATCAACCACGCCAAAGAGAAGCACTGATGAGCCGACTGATCGTCCTCGACACCGAGACCAYGGGCCTGTCGGCGGAGAACGGCGACCGCATCATCGAGCTGGGATGCGTCGAGCTGTTCAATCGCAAGCTCACCGGCAACGACCTACACATCTACTTCAACCCCGAGCGTGAGAGTCACGAGGATGCGCTCAAGGTGCACGGGCTGTCCATCGATTTCCTGCGTGACAAGCCGAAGTTTGCGACCCTCGCGAAGGACATCGTCGACTACCTCCGCGACGCCGAGCTGATCATCCACAACGCGGCCTTCGACGTCGGCTTCCTCAACAAGGAATTCGAACTCGCCGGCCTGCCGCCGCTCGCGAGCTTCGTCGGCGAGGTGACCGACACGCTCGCGATGGCCAAGGCGGTCTATCCGGGCAAGCGCAACTCGCTCGATGCGCTGTGCGACCGCTTCGGTGTCGATCGCTCGAACCGCACCTTCCACGGCGCMAAGCTCGACGCGCAGCTGCTGGCGGACGTCTACATCAACCTCACGCGCGGGCAGGATGCGCTCTTGATCGACATCGCGTCGAACGAGCCCGCGCACGGCACGGTTGTGTCGATCGACTTGAGCGCCTTTGAGCTGCCGGTGCTGGTCGCGACCGAGCATGAACTCGCCGCGCACGAGGAAGTGCTGGCGCAGCTCGACAAGTCGAGCAACGGCCGGACTCTTTTTCGCCTGACCGTCGAAAAAGCTGTGGCATAATCTGAGGCTTCGCGCCACACGGTGCGAACATCCAGATGGCAAGCCGCTCGAGGTTCACTCGGGCGTCGCGCGCCGAGGGCGGTTAGCTCAGGGGTAGAGCACAGCATTCACACTGCTGGGGTCGGAGGTTCGAAGCCTCCACCGCCCACCATTCACTTCCTTTCCTTGTCGTGCCGCATTCGGCCCTTGCCGAAGTGCGTCCCGGGCCGGGCGTCGTGGCGCTAAGCTAGCGCAATGGACGAATTCGATTGCGCCGTCATCGGCGCCGGTGTGGTGGGGCTGGCCGTCGCGCGTGCGCTGGCGCTGAAAGGCCGCGAGGTCATCGTGCTGGAGTCCGAGGGCGCGATCGGCACCGGGACCAGTTCGCGCAACAGCGAGGTCATCCATGCGGGCATCTACTACCCCCAAGGCTCTCTCAAGGCGCGGCTGTGCGTCGAGGGCAAGCAGCTTCTCTATGCGTACGCGGCGCAGCGCGGGCTGCCGCACCGTCGCTGCGGCAAGCTGATCGTCGCCACCAGCGAGGCGCAGGTCGGTCAGCTCGATGTGATCGCGGCCAAGGCCCGGGCCAATGGCGTGGACGACCTGGCGCCGCTCACCCGGGCCCAGGCCCAGGCCATCGAGGCGCAACTCGAATGCCTGGCCGCGCTGCATTCGCCAAGCACCGGCATCGTGGACAGCCATGCGCTGATGCTGAGCCTGCAGGGTGACCTCGAGAATGCCGGCGGCGTAGTCGCGCTGAAATCCGCGGTCGTCGGGGCCGAATGCGGGGCGAGCGGCATCGTGCTGAAGTCCGCGGACGGGACGGCCCTGCGCTGCAAGAGCGTCGTCAACGCGGCCGGCCTCGCCGCGCCCCTGCTGGCCCGTCGCTTCGAAGGCCWGCCCGCCGACTCGGTGCCAGGGGCCTGGTATGCCAAGGGCAGCTACTTCACGCTCGCCGGCCGCGCGCCCTTCAGTCGCCTGATCTATCCCGTGCCCGAAGCCGCGGGCCTGGGCGTGCACCTGACGCTTGATCTCGGCGGCCAGGCCAAGTTCGGTCCCGACGTGCAGTGGGTCGCGTCGCCCAATGAGCTGGTCGTCGACCCGGCGCGGGGCGACGGCTTCTACGCCGAGGTCCGCAAGTACTGGCCCGCATTGCCGGACGGCGCGCTGGTGCCGGGCTATGCCGGCATCCGGCCCAAGATCTCGGGCCCCGGCGAGGCCGCAGCCGACTTCATGATCGAGGGGCCCGAGGCGCACGGCGTGCTGGGCCTGGTGAATCTGTTCGGAATTGAGTCGCCGGGGCTGACCAGCAGCCTCGCGATCGCCCGGCACGTGAGGGATCTGCTGTCGTAGAGCCGCGCGGGCATGTACCATGGAACGGCGCGCCATTTGTCGGCGCTGTGTCGCCGGCGCAGTGCCGGCTTGACTGAGGAGGACCTTTTTCGATGACTTCTTCCACCAACCTCGAAGCGGCAGCCAATGCCGTGGCCGAAGACATTGCGAGCGATGTCCGTGGCGTGCTCGCCAGCAAGGACCTCGATTCCGTGCCGCAAATCAAGGCGCTGCGCCAGCGTATCGACAGCAAGCTGGCGATCGCGCGTGAACTCGCGGCCGAGAAGAGCCGAATTGCAGCCCAGAAGGCCCGCGAAGCGGCCAACACGGCCAATGCCTATGCGCACGACGAGCCGTGGCAGATCGCCGGCGCTGCGCTGGCCGTGGGTGTGCTGGTGGGCCTGCTGCTTGGGCGCCGCTGATTTCAGGCGCCAAGGCGGGGCGGAGCTGACGCGATGAGCTTCGCCGACCTGTTCGGCCTCAAGTCCCGCCTGCGCCGCCTGCGCATCCTGGCCGGCGAAGGCGCGCTGGCCGCCGAGGATCGTGCCCAACTCCTGAGGCTGGCCTGGGACGAGGAGATGAAGCGCCTGCGGCTGATGCTCGGCCTGGGGGTCGCGGTGGTCGGCCTGACCACCGTCGTCATCGCGCTGCTGTCGGTGGCGATCGTGGTCCATTTCTGGGACACGCCGCACCGGACCACGGCAGCCTGGGTGCTGGCCTTGGTCTGGACCGGGCTCTGGGCGGCCGCCGTGCTGCTGTTGATGGGCACGCTGCGCAAGTCTTCGGCCTTTGCGTCGGCGCACCAGACCTTCGATCGCGATCTCGAATGGTTCCACGAGCGCTTCGGCGTCAAGCGTGACGAAGAGCTTCCCGATACATCGGTCTCCTTGAGCAGCGAGCAGCTGGTCGCCCGGATCGAGCGGCAG
>NZ_JBFUIU010000665.1:0-4905 GCF_056401695.1 Variovorax sp. P4_D9 | reverse complement strand
GGTGCTGAACCGCGCCTGCAGCAAGGTGATCTTCTTCGAGGATCCGCATGTGGCACGCCAGCACGAGGCCGACATCCAGCTGCTCGAACGCGCGGTGTGCACGGCTTCGAAGGACACCACCTGCTTCAATTCGCCGGCCATGGCTGAACGTTGGGCTGCGGCCGTGTCGCTGCAACCGGCGAGATGATCCGCCTCTCTTCTCTTCGGCGCTCGTTCGACCRAAAATGAGCGCATGGACCTTACCGACCACAGCCTGAAGAACCTTTTCGCACAACTCGGCCTGCCGAACTCGAAAAGCGAGATCGACGCGTTCATCGAGCGGAACGGCCCGCTTCCGGGGACCGTTGAGCTTGCCGACGCACCCTTCTGGACGGCGGGCCAAGCGGCGTTTCTGCGAGAAGAGATCAACGAGGATGCCGAATGGGCCGAGTTGGTCGATCAACTCGATGCGCTCCTGAGGCAATAGCCGGCCGCGGGAGCCGCCGCTATTCGGCCGGGCCGACCGTGAGCACGATCTCGCCGACGCCGGCGATGCGGCCTTCGACGCGGTCGCCCGGCTGCAGCGGGCCAACGCCCTCCGGCGTGCCGGTGAAGATCAGATCGCCGGGTTGAAGATGGTAGAACTTTGAGAGGTCCTCGATCAGCTCGGGGATGCTCCAGATCAGCTTGGACAGATCGGAGCGCTGGCGTACCTGCCCGTTGACGCCGAGCCCCAGCGCGCCGTGGTCCAGCACGGTGCCCGGCATGGGCACGACTTCCGACACCACCGACGACTGCTCGACGTCCTTGCCGAGGTCCCAGGGCCGGCCCTTCGCCCGGGCCGCCAGTTGCAGGTCGCGCCGCGTCATGTCCAGGCCGCAGGCGTAGCCGTAGATCAGCCGGGCGGCGTCGGCGCGGCCGACGCGGAAGCCCGGGGCTCCGATGACCAGCACCAGCTCCATCTCGTGGTGGTAGTTGCCGGTTTCCGGCGGATACGGCACGGTGGCGCCGGATTCGACCAGCGTCGACGGGCTCTTGGTGAAATAGAACGGCAGCTCGACGCTCTTGTCGACCGGACGGCCCATCTCGACGGCGTGGGCGTGGTAGTTGCGCCCGACGAAGAACAGGCGGTTGATGGGCAGGCGCCCGGTCTTGCCGCGCACCGGCAGCGATGGCACGGGGGGAGGGGTCCAGAGGTAGGCAGGGTTCATGATCTTCAGGAGAGGGGTTTGGGATCCGGTCGGGCGTCGGGCCTCGATTCAGAACTTGGCGAGCGGCAGCGCGAGGTCTCCGAGACGATTCGGGTCGACGCTGGTGCGGCGTTCGATCAGGCGCCGCGCGAAGCGCAGGTCCCGCGCCGCGTTGGGGCCCAGCGCCGCGACCACCTTGCCGGCGTCGAGGAAGAACACCACGAAGCTGTTGGAACCACGATCCCCGCGCACCACCACCTGGTGCGCCGGCGTCGGCATGCCGAAGATCTGGAGATTGACGTCGTACTGATCCGACCAGAACCATGGCAGCGGCTGATGATTCACCGTGATGCCGAGCGCAGCGCGGGCGGCGGCGATGCCTTGCTCCTGGGCGTTCTGCCAGGACTCGAGCCGCATCCGCCGGCCCGCCCATTCGCAATGCCATGTCGCGACATCGCCGGCGGCCAGGATGTCGGGGTCCGACGTGCGGCATTGCGCATCGACCCGCACGCCCGCCTCGCAGGCCAACCCGGCTTCGCGTGCCAGCTCGTCGTTGGCGACCAGTCCGACACCGACGAGGACCGCATCGCAGCCCAGCGTGCGGCCGTCGCCGAGCGCGACCGCCAGGCTCCCTTGCGCGTCCCGGGCCAGTCGCTCGACCTGCGCGCCGAGCTCGACGCGGACGCCGTGCGAGTGGTGAAGCTGCAGCAGGTAGTCGGAGATTTCGGGTGGAACGCTGCGCTCGCACAAGCGCCCCATCGCCTCGACGACGGTCACGTCCATGCCCTTCTTCCTGGCGGTGGCGGCCACTTCGAGGCCGATCCATCCGCCGCCCACGACCAGCAGCCGCTTGCCGGCGGACAGCGCGGCGCCGAGCGCCGCCGCATCCTCGATGCTGCGCAAGCTGAAGACGCCGGGCAGGTCGGTGCCGGGGACGTTCAGTCGGCGCGCCCGTCCGCCGTTGCACAGGATCAGCTTGTCATAGTCGACGGGCTCACCCTGCGTCAGGTGGAGCTGTTTCGCAGACCTGTCGATCCGGGTCGCGCCGACCTTCGGCCGCCAGTCGATCTCGAGCAGGTCGAAGGCTTCGTGCTTCATCAGGGCGGTGGACGCCGCGGGCGCTTCCCCCGAGAGCACCGCCTTCGACAGGGGCGGGCGCTCGTAGGGACGATGGGCCTCGTCGCCGATCAGCACGACACGTCCCTTGAAGCCTTCGCTTCGCAGAGTCTGCGCGGCCCAGCCGCCGGCCTGGCCGGCACCCACGATCACCACGGTCTCGGTCGTCATTTGGCGGCCACCGCGTTGCGGATCGTCGCGCCGGCATCGGCGCTTTGCGAGGATGCCGAACGACCCTGGTGGATGAGCAGAGTCACCACCGCCGCGAGCACAGCCGGGAGGGCGATCGCGACGAAATTCTGTTGCAGCGGAAGCGCCATGCCGACCAGCGCGCCGATCAGGATCGGCCCCAGCAATGCGCCGATTCTGCCGACGCCCAGCGCCCAGCCGATCCCCGTGCTGCGCACGGCCATCGGGTAGAACTGGCCGACGTAGGCCAAGTTCACGATCTGGGTCCCGATGGTGCAAGCGCCGGCCAGTCCGACCATCAGGAACAGCACGGGCGTCGGCAGGCCCTGGCCCAGCAGCGTAATGGAAATGGCTGCGAGCACATACATCGCGACCAGCACGAACTTGATGGGCAGCCGGTCGGACAGCCACCCGCCTCCGATCGCGCCGATCATGGCGCCGAAGTTCAGCACCAGCACGAAGCTCAGTGCCGAACCCAAGCTGAAGCCTGCGCTGGCCATCAGCTTGGTGAGCCACGAGCTGAGTGCGTACACCATGAAGAGGCACATCAGGAACGACAGCCAGAACATCAGCGTGCTGAAGCCACGCCCTTCACGGAACAGCTGGCCGATCGGCGTGGGGCCCGCCCTGTCTTGCTGCGGGAGGGAAAAGCGGTCGCCCGCCAGCGGCTGGTAGCTCGGGTCGAGGCGCGAGGCGATGTGCCGCAGTTCGTCGAAGCGACCCTCCCTGATCAGGAAGGGCATCGACTCCGGGAACGAACGAATAATCAGCGGGATCAGCAGCACAGGCAGGCCCGCGACGATGAAGACGGACGGCCAGCCGAGACGCTCGATCATTCCCTTGCCGACCAGGGCTGCCAGCATGCCGCCGACGGAGTACCCGCTGAACATCAGCGTGACCATCATGCTGCGGATCTTCAGCGGCGAGTATTCGGTCATCTGGGCGACCACGTTGGGCATCACGCCGCCGATGCCGACGCCGGCGATGAAGCGAAAGATGCTGAACATCACCGGGTCGCCGGCCAGTCCCGCGGCGGCCGTGAAGACGCTGAACAGCGCGACGCAGATCGCGACCGCCCAGCGCCGCCCGATCCGGTCGGCGACGGTGCCGAGGAGGATGTTGCCGAACATCATGCCGAACAGCGCCGAGCTCACCATCAGGCCGGCGTTCGCGGGGGCGACGTTCATGCTCTGCATGATCGCGGGCAGGGCAATGCCGACGACCGCGAGGTCATATCCGTCGAAGATGATGATCAGGGCGCTCCAGAACAGCACCAGGCCGTGGAAGCGATTGAAGCGCGCCTTGTCGGCGAGCGCATGGACGTCTATGTGGCGCATCGATGTCTCCAGGTAGGTCGATGAGTGAACTCTGGCGTGGGCGAGGATTCATGCACTGCAAGTGCCGGGGCATGCCGCGGCGACGCCTCGTGTTCCCGAGGTCGCCGAGCGGAGTGGGAGCGGCTCAGTCCAGCGCGAGGAACACGCGGCCGGCTTCGATCCTGACCGGATAGGACCGAATCGCTTCGGTCACCGGCGCGCAGGCGGGCTGCCCATTGCGGACGTCGAACTTGCCCTGGTGCAGGGGGCATTCGATCTCGTGCCCGTCGAGGAAGCCCTCGCACAGGCGGGCATGCCCGTGGGTGCAGATGTTGTCGGTGGYGTAGATCCGGCCCTCCACGCTGTACAGCGCGATGTCGCGGCCATCGACCAGCATGCCGACCACGTCGTCTGCGGGCACCTGGTCCACCGGTGCGGCATCGGTCCATTGAGAAATGCGCATGAGGGGCCTCAGATCGGATAGATGATGGAGTTGGGGATCATTTCGCTGTCGTAGATGACTTGCCGCGAAGCGAACTTCAGGCCGTGCCCGGTGCGAACCACGGTGTCGATGTAGCGGCCGACGCTGAAGACGGAAGAAAGCTCGGACAGCTTGGTGCGGAACACCGCGTAGTTGGCCTCGCATTCGAAGCGATCCGACCCGGCTTTCAGGACCAGCGGCGTTCCGACCAAGTGGCGCTGGTAGTAGGGGTCGTGGAACAGCGTCTCGCGAATGCCGTAGACGCGATCCTTCAGCATGCCCTTGCTCTCGAACGACAGCGTAGCGAGCGGAAAGCCGCGTTCGTGGTTCTCGCGCGGCTGAAGGCGGTAGCTGCATTCGTCCGTGAAGAATTCCGGCCAGAGCTCCCACTGCCCAGCGCTGAGCACGTTGGCGTAGTCGGCGTAGAGCTGGGTCAGTGCGAAGTAGTCCTGAAAGTCCATCTCAAGCCTCCATGACCTTGCGCCAGTAGGCGTACATGCCCCGGATCAGGGTCTCGGTGACCATGTGGTCGGTGTCGCCGACTTCGCGCCCGCCCAGTTCGGCGAGCGTGCGGTGGAAGGGCTTTTGCTCGAAGCCCTTCTGCGACAGCTCGATGACCTCCCCGTCGTCGGCC
>NZ_JBFUIU010000664.1:0-4906 GCF_056401695.1 Variovorax sp. P4_D9 | reverse complement strand
GTCTAGTTCCGGCGACGGGCCGTCTCTWCAAGCCGCGGGCGCCGCGCACGACTCCCGTTCGATTAGCCGCATGTCGACCACCGCCGAGTGAACCTCTGGAGCCTCGTTGTGCATCCTTGTCAGCAGCATCGAAGAAATCTCGTCCGAGAGCGAACGGATGTCCCATGCAAGCGCAGTTATCGATGGACTGTGGAGCTCGGAGAATTCCGTGTCGCCGATGGAGACGATGCTCACGTGCCCGGGGATGCTCAACTTGGCCGACCTGATGGCGGCGAGCGCGCCGGCGAGGATTCGAGTACCGAGGCACAGAAACGCAGTGGGCCGGTCCTTGCGCGCCAGTATGCGAGCCGCTTGGTCGGGCGGAAAGTTCATCGACGAATCGGCAAAACAAATCAGGGTTGGGTCATACGCCAAGCCAGCTGCAGTCAAGCAGTCTTGGTAAGCCTGCACCCGGTCCCTGATTGGTTGAATCTGGCTCCCAGGGGTCATCAAAGCGATGCGCTTGTGCCCGAGCCCAATCAGGTACGCGAGTGCTTCAGTGGTGCCTCGATAGTGGTCAACCTTGACTGCGCCCAGTTGCTGCCCGCCATCACGGTCGAAGAGCACCGTCGAGATGTCTCGGACCTCGTCGATGACGTGCGCCACCGAATCCGTTTGACAGGGGCCAAGGATGATGCCGTCGACCTTGCGACTCTTGAAAAAGCGAATCAGCTGGACCTCGGTGGCAATGTCGTTGTTCGAGCTGGCAACGAACAGTGCGTAGCCCTGCGCAGAAAGTCGCCGCTCGAGCGACTTAACCAGGCGCCCATAGAAAGGGTTGGAAATGTCGCTGACGATGATGCCGACCGCATGACTCTGCTTGGACCGCATGGTGCGCGCGATGGCATTGGGTTGATAGCCCAGCTTCGCCGCCACGTCGCCGACCTTCTTGATGGTGTCCTCGCTGACGCGACCCGTCCTATTGAGGGCTCGCGACGCCGTGCTGATAGAGACGCCTGCCAATCGAGCGACGTCATGGATACCGACTGCTGACATCTCAACCTTTCTGCAACCCCAAAACTCTACAAGAACTAGCGGCCTGCTCGACTCGTCGGGTTAGCCCCAATGAATCCAACACCCCATAGTATCTACCATGCGGAAACGTTTCTGCAACGGTGAGGCATAAGTAGCAGGAGCACAAATGACAACCCCAACATCCATCACGAAGCAAGAAGAGCTGCTGACGGTCAACATCCAAGATATGACCTATGTACCCGGCGCTGCGCCCGGTTCGGAAATCATTCCGCTGTTCCTTGACCGCGAGTACGGCATTTGGGTCCTGTATGGGAAGTTCGCGCCTGGCACGAAGCTGCCCAAGCACTTCCACACGGGCACCGTCCACTTCTTCACTACGAAGGGGCTGTGGAACTACGTCGAGCACCCTAAGGACCCGCAGACAGCCGGTAGCTACCTCTACGAACCAGCAGGTTCCATCCACACCTTCTCGGTGCCCGACGACGCGAAGGAGGCCGCCGAGGGCTTCATGGTGGTGTACGGCGCCAACATCAACTTCGATGGAGATGCCTTTCTCAACATCCGCGACGCAGGTGCCATCGAAGACGGGATTCTCAGCTACGTGAAGAGCAAGGGACTGCTGGTTCCGGGCTATATCACGCCCAAGGGCGCCGACTTCAAGAACCTTCAAACCCACGCAAACAAGTGAGCGACACCATGAATACTCGGAGACATTTCCTCGCACAAAGCGCTGCCATCACCCTCGGGACCCTCGCATCCTCGGCGTGGTCTCAAGCAAAGTGGACGGCCAAAAAGCCGATTACTCTGCTTGTACCAGGCCAAGCCGGGGGTAACTCGGACATCTTGGCTCGCCTGGTTTCTACCGCCATGGGCACCTCCCTTGGTCAACCAATTGTTGTCGATAACAAACCAGGCGCTTCTGGGACCCTCGCCTCGGCCCTCCTTTCTAAATCGCCGGGCGACGGTCAGACGCTACTCGCCGCCAGCAGCGACACACACACCGTCTATCCGCACTTCTTCAACAACAAGAACTTCCACCCAGAAGGCCACGTGCCAGTGGCGGTCATCTCCTTCGTGCCGTTTGCCCTGGCAGTGCGCAAGGACCTCGAGGTCAAGAACCTGAAGGAGTTCATCGCGCTAGCAAAAGACAAGCAGATGACGTTCTCCACGTGGGGCGTGGGAACGACCGGGCACGCGGCAACGATGCTGTTCATGCGAGCGTCCGGGGTCAAAGAAATGCTGCACGTCCCGTACACGGGCAGCGCGCCGGCCATTCAGGCGCTTATGGCCGGCCAGGTCGACGCCATGATGGGCGCGATTCCTTTGATTTCCTCAGCGCGAGGCCAACTCAAGCCGCTGGCCGTGATGTCGAGAGCCCGCTCGCCCGCACTAAAGGACATCCCGACCTTCGAAGAGTCGGGCTTGGTCATCAACGAGACCAAGGAGTTTTGGGTAGGCATCGTTGCGCCAGCGGGTACCCCGGATGACGTAGTCAACGCAATCTCTGCCGAGATTCAGAAAGCGATGGAAACACCTGCAGTGAAGGCTCGAATTGAAGAACTCGGTGCCATTCCACAGTTCGTCGGCCCCAACGACTTCAGGCAGGTCATCAGGAAGGAATCCGAGCAGTGGGCCCAAATCACGCGTGACGCTGGCATCAAGCAGCAGGACGTCTAGAAAAGCGCAGGCTCGGTCAGCCTCTACACGGCTGCTGGCTGAGCCATCGCGTTGCAGTGAGGGGCTGGAGAATGAAGCAACTTAAGTTTGGAAACACCCGCGTCGACCGGGTCGTAGAAATTGACAACTTCTGGGTGGACCCGGCATGGCTCTACCCCAACATCGAGCCAGGAGTGGCGGCGCGACGTCAGGCCGAGCTCGGGCCTAACCTCATAAGTCCGGGTGACTTCAACCTCAACTTGAGCTTCCACAGCTACCTCATTCGCACCGGAACCGCGAACATTCTGGTCGACGCGTGCAATGGTAATCACAAGGATCGACCACGTTCCAAATGGCAGCACATGTTCAAGTCGAACGACTACTTGAGCAATCTGGCCAGGCTGGGCCTGACCCCCGGTGACATCGACATGGTGCTGTGCACGCACCTTCATACTGACCACGTTGGATGGAACACGATGCTCAGCAACGGGAGATGGGTGCCAACCTTCCCCAATGCTAAGTACATCTTCGCGAAGCAGGAGTTCGAACACTACCTGCGCCTGCACGAGACGAAGCCCGAGTTCCCCGTCAACCAAGGCTCCTTTGTAGATAGCGTCTTGCCGGTCGTCGAGGCCGGCCAAGCGCTGCTCGTTGACTCAAATCACCTAGTTGAAGGTGACTTGGTAAAGGGTGTGTGGCTGGACGATGCGAAGGGGCACACACCGGGGCACGTAACGGTGAATGTCAAGGAGGGTGGTCAGCACGCGGTAATGACCGGCGACATCTTTCATCACCCCATCATCTTCCTAGAGCCGGGGCTCATTAACACCGGAGACTGGAATCCGGAGCTGGCAAGAGACACGCGCCAAACGCTTGCAGAGCGATTTGCCGACACGGATACGCTGCTACTAACTATGCACTTTCCGGCGCCTACGGCAGGTCGTATCCACTCGTGCAACCACGGGTTCACGTTCAAGTACCTGCGCTAAATACACGGCGCTATTCCCAAACATCAGGAGACATACCTTGAAGGCTATATACACACTCGTTCTCGGGCTGGGTCTGGCGTACGCCGGGCACACCTGCGCGCAATCCAGCGACTATCCAACACGGCCCATCAAACTGTTGTTACCGTTGTCCGCCGGTAGTGGCGGCGACGCCATCGGCCGAATGCTCGCCGAGTCCATGGCGAAGAAATTGAATGGCTCAATCTATGTCGAAAACCGCGTCGGGGCAGGTGGCACGATAGGAGCCGCTCAGGCGGCCAGGTCACCGAACGACGGGTACACCATCACCATGGGAGGAATGACATCCCACATCATCGCGCCGGCGGTGTATGCCAAACTTTCGTACGACCCCGTCACCGACTTCAGCCAAATTGGGAGAATCGGGACAGCTGGGGTCGTGGTGGTCTCCAGCATTGACTTTCCAGCGAAAAACCTCAAGGACCTCATCGCCAACTCCAAGGGACAGGACAAACCCCTGCAGTACGGCACATGGGGCCACGGGTCAACGGGTCATCTCTGTGGTGAGGTCCTTGTCCAAAAGGCGGGCGCGCGGCTGGACCATATCCCATTCAAGTCCTCAGGTGAGCTCGTGACGGGTCTGCTCGGAGGGCACATCCGAGTGGGCGTGCTGGACATGGGAACCGCATCTCCGTTGGTAAAGTCCGGGAAGATTCGCGCTTTGGGAATTTGTGGCAGCCGCTCGCCCAGCATGCCGGAAGTGGGCACCTATCCGGACCAAGGTATTGACTTTCGTAGTGAGCTGAGCTGGACCCTGCTCGCCCCTGCTGGCGTCYCGCCAACCATCGTGAACAGGCTGACCGCCGCACTTCGCGACACCCTTGCAGAAAAAGCAACTTCCGACCGTCTGTTCGACTTGGGTGTCCAGCCGGCCTACCTCCCGCCTGACGAGCTACGCAAGCTCATGCGCGAAGACATCGCGATATGGAAAAAGGTGGCGGAGACTGCCAACGTGAAGCCGGAGTAGACGCTCCACGAACAGGCTCGACAACTTCCAGTAGCGGGAGGTCGGGCCTGAACGCGTTGCAGCCATGGCTTCGCGCCTGGCGTTCTCTACAACTTGACGCTCTGGTAGCGGCTCCAGCGGGCGTGCCACCAGAAGCTCAGCTCCTGGCGTTGAGCGTCTGCTTTCACAAAGCCAAAATTGTCCGCAATGGTCTCGGGCACGCACCGGAACTTGCACGCGAACGACCGCTGGGGTCTTGCCCAGC
>NZ_JBFUIU010000663.1:0-4943 GCF_056401695.1 Variovorax sp. P4_D9 | reverse complement strand
GAACAAGGACATCGCTGCCGAGGTCGATTTGGACCGACGCCAGGTGGCCTTGTGGCGCCAGCGCTTCCTGGACGGCGGGGTTGAGGCCCTGATGCACGATGCGCCGCGCCCCGGGCGCACCCCCAGCGTGACCGCCGAGCTTGAATCGAGCATCGTGGACAAGACGCTTCACGAAAAGCCCATTGCTGCCACGCACTGGAKCACGCGCACGCTGGCCGCGCAGCTCGGCGTAGGGCCGACGACGATTCGCCGGGTGTGGAAGCGCAACGGCCTGAAGCCGCATCGCCAGAGCAGCTTCAAGCTCTCGCGCGACCCGCGCTTCGCGGAAAAGTTGTTGGACGTTGTGGGGCTGTACCTGAACCCACCCGAGCGCGCCCTGGTGCTCAGCTGCGACGAAAAAAGTCAGATTCAGGCGCTCAACCGCACCCAGCCGGGCTTGCCGATGAAGAAAGGCCGCGCMGGCACCGTCACYCACGATTACAAGCGCCATGGCACGACCACGCTGTTCGCGGCGTTGAACACCCTGGACGGCACCGTGATTTCCATGTGTCAGCCGCAGCACCGGCACGCGGAATGGCTGAAGTTCCTGCGCCTGATCCAGCGCAAGACGCCCAAGCACCTGCACTTGCACCTGATCGTGGACAACTACGGCACGCACACCCACCCGGAGGTTCAAGCCTGGCTCGCCAAGCACCCACGCTTCGTCATGCACTTCACGCCCACCAGCGCGTCCTGGCTGAACATGGTCGAGCGCTTCTTCCGCGACATCTCGGAAAACCGCATCCGGCGCGACAGCTTCACCAGCGTGCCCGAACTGGAACTGGCCATCGATCTGTACGTGGCCCACCACAACGCCAACCCCAAGCCGTTCATCTGGACTGCGAGGGCGACTGACATCCTGGCAAAGGTCACGCGAGCCAAGGCTGCGCTGGCAAGGGTCAAATAATAAGTACATATTTTAGTGTCGCACTACACTAGCGACGGACGTCGCAACCGGGCTCGAAACCGCAGCTCGTTGCGTCGCTTTCTGTCCGTGTCCCGACGTCGGTCGCGCAACGGCGGCTTTCGCCAGCTTGATCATCTGAAAGAGCTCTTCACCTTCGATGAGCTCGATGTGGCAATTACGAGCAAATGCCCTACTCTCTGCCGTGAACCGACCCGACGTGACCACGTACCCGCCGTCGGCCCTCTCCGCAGTCATCACGCCGAAGTGCTCACGAACCACTGCAACGCCCACCTTGGAAGAGCGCCACTGCTTGCACTGAACCAGATGCTTCTTACCGTCTCGACGCAGCACCAGATCAATGCCGCGATCAGCGCCTCGGCCGGCGAATTCTTCGATTCGGAAACCCCTGAGACGGAAGGCCTCGCCCACGAGCATTTCAAACTCTTGCCAGGTCATTCCCTCAAGAACATCTGCGCTGTCGGCGGCCGCCACCCTATTGCCCAGACCCTTTCCTCTGCCATCGACGGAAAGCTGAGAGAGCGGCACCGGCCAGGCACAGACCCGGGACCAGATATTGACCACCGTGGCCAGTCCTTTGAACATAGCCGCGGTGGCCATGGTCCTTGAGTCTGATCCAATGGGCGCTACCGCGTACTTGTGCAGAAGCCACCAGGTGACGAGTGCGAGCACGGCACCAACCCACCATGGAAACAGCGCCACCACATCGACGACCTCGTCTGCGCCTCCTGACCTCTTTCGTCCCGGACATGGCGCACGGCCATGATCGCAACGCCTCAATGCAGCTTGACGTGCGGTTCGGTGCGCCGCGTGATGAGGCGCGCGAGCGTGTCGAGCGAGACCTTGACGACGCCGTGCAGCGCCAGCTCGTGCATCTTGTAGAGCGACATGTATATGAGCCGGGCGAACAGCCCTTCGATCATCAGGCTGCCGCCGATCAGGCCGCCCATCATGTTGCCCACGGTGCTGAACTCGCCGAGCGACACGAGCGAGCCGAAGTCGCGGTAGCGGTAGGGCTTGAGGGCCTTTCCCGCCAGGCGCCGGCGGATCTGCGCCGCGACGTGCGAAGCCTGCTGGTGCGCTGCCTGCGCGCGCGGCGGCACCAGGCCGCCCTTGCCGCCGTTGGCCTGCGGCCAGTCGCAGGCGGCGCAGTCGCCGATGGCGAAGATGTCGGCATCGCGCGTGGTCTGCAAGGTCGGCAGCACCACGAGCTGGTTGCCGCGGTTGGTCTCCAGTCCCGCGATGTCTTTCATGAAATCCGCCGCCTTCACGCCCGCGGCCCACACCACCAGCTCGGCCGGCAGCGTGCGCCCGTCGGCCAGGCGCACGCCCTCGGGCAGCACCTCGGCCACCTTGGCGGAGGTGTGCACGTCCACGCCCAGCTCGCGCAGGAGCGCCTCGGTGGCGGCCGACAAGCGCGGCGGCAGCGCGGGCAGCACGCGGCCGGCGGCCTCGATCACGCTGACCTGGATGTCCTTCTCGGCGTCCACGCGGTCAAGCCCGTAGGCCACGACCTCGCGCGTGGTGCGATGCAGCTCGGCCGCCAGCTCCACGCCCGTGGCGCCCGCACCGATGATCGCCACGTGCAGCTGCTCGGGCCGCAGCGGCGTGGTTTGCGCATGCGCGCGGATGCAGGCGTTGACCATGCGCTGGTGGAAGCGCTGGGCGTCCGCCTTCGACTCGAGCCGCAACGCATGCTCGCGCACGCCGGGCGTGCCGAAGTCGTTGCTGAGGCTGCCGATGGCGACCACCAGCGTGTCGTAGCCGAAGGCGCGCGCCGGCGTGACCAGCCGGCCCTCGTCGTCCAGGTAGGGCGCGACATGCACTTCGCGCTGCTCGCGGTCGATGCCGGTCAGCTCGCCGAGCCGGAAGCGGAAGCGGTGCCAGTGCGCCTGCGCGAGGTAATCGACCTCGTGCGCGCTCATGTCCATGCTGCCCGACGCGATCTCGTGCAGCTTGGGCTTCCACACGTGAGTGCGGTGCTTGTCGATCAGCGTGATCTCCGCCATGCCGCGCTTGCCCAGCGTGTCGCCGAGATGCGTGGCCAGCTCCAGACCGCCCGCACCGCCGCCCACGATGACGACTCGGTGCTTGGACAAAGGGCTGTTCATGGTTGGCTGCTCGTACAGGGCGCTTCAGCGCGGTTGGGCCACGATGACCGATCAGTTCGCCGGGCACGGCCACTTCGTTGGAGGACCACCAGCATTCCAGGCTGGGACCGTGCGCTGCTACAGCTGCCCCTGACACAGGTACTTGATGTGCAGATAATCATCGAGGCCGTGCACCGAGCCCTCGCGTCCGTAGCCTGAGGCCTTCACGCCGCCGAAGGGCGCAGCCTCGGCGGCCAGCGCGCCCTCGTTGACGCCGACGATGCCTGTCTCCAGCGCCTCGGCCACTCGCCAGACCCGGCGGACATCGGTCGAGTAGAAGTACGCCGCTAGTCCGAAGGGCGTGTCGTTGGCCGCCGCGATCACCTCGGCTTCGCTGTCGAAGCGCGTGATCGGCACCACCGGGCCGAAGGTTTCCTCGCAGCTGCAGGCCATTGTGGCGTCGGCGTTCTCCAGATCGACAAGACGCCTTCCGCCGGTGAGCACTTTGGCGCCCCTTGCGATCGCGTCCTGCACATGGCGCTCGATCTTCTCGACCGCGCGCGCATTGATCATCGGACCGATCTGCGAGCCCGGGTCGCTCGCCGGGCCCACCTTGAGTGCGCCTACGCGCCCGGCCAGCTTGTCGGCGAAGGCGTCATGCAGGCGCTCGTGCACGAACACGCGGTTCGGGGACACGCAGGTCTGCCCGCCGTTGCGGAACTTGGCCGCCATCAGGCCTTCGACGGCAGCATCGATGTCTGCGTCCTCGAACACGATGAAGGGCGCGTTCCCGCCGAGCTCGAGCGACAGCTTCTTCAGCGTGTCGGCCGAGCGGCGCGCCAGGTGCTGGCCCACCGGCGTGGAGCCGGTGAAGCTGATCTTGCGCACGCGCGCATCGGCCAGCCACACATCCACCACCTCGGGCGTGCGTTCGCGCGAGGCGGTGACGATGTTGATGACCCCCGACGGCACCCCGGCCTCCTGGGCCAGCTTGACCAGGGCCAGCGATGTCAGCGGCGTGTCCTCGGCCGGCTTGCACACCACGGTGCATCCGGCCGCGAGCGCCGGCGCGATCTTGCGCGCGATCATGGCCGCCGGGAAGTTCCACGGCGTGATGGTGGCGACCACGCCCACCAGCTCCTTCAGCGCGAACATGCGCCGTCCCGGCACCGGCGAGGGAATCACGTCGCCATTGGCGCGCGTGGCTTCCTCGGCAAACCACTCGATGTAGCTGGCGGCATAGGCCACCTCGCCCCGGCCCTCGGCCAGCGGCTTGCCCTGTTCGCGCGAGATCAGCCGACCGAGATCCTCCTGATGCGCCATCACCAGCTCGTTCCAGCGTTTGATGATCTGAGCGCGCTGCTTGGCAGGCACGGCGCGCCATGCCGGGAAGGCGGCGTGCGCGGCATCGACCGCGGCGCGCGCGTCGGCGGCCGTGCCGTCGGGCACGCTGGCGAAGACGGCGTCGGTGGCGGGGTCGGAGACGTCGAGGCGGCGCGTGTCGCTCGCCTCGCGCCAGTCGGCGCCGATSAGCTGSMGKCCGGGCATCAGGTCCWGGCGTTCGAGRGTCAGTGTCATGGTGTTTKTCATGGACGGTTTCAGKCTGCRGCSACGCGCTCGGCGATYGCSATGCCSAKYTCGGTRGTSGAKGCCGTGCCGCMGAGGTCGCGCGKGCGCGGCCCTTCGCGCAGCACCGCCTCGATCGCGCCSAGGATCGCRTCGTGCGCGGCGCGSCCSGCGCCCTGGCCCTGCGTGAGGAAGTCCAGCATCAGCGCRCCCGACCAGATCATGGCGATGGGRTTGGCGATGTTCTGGCCGTAGATGTCCGGCGYCGAGCCGTGCACGGGCTCGAACAGCGACGGGAACTTGCGGTCCGGGTTGAGATTGGC
>NZ_JBFUIU010000662.1:0-4954 GCF_056401695.1 Variovorax sp. P4_D9 | reverse complement strand
CAGAAGGATGGCGGCAAGGCGCCGGGCCGGACCCGGAACAGCCGCGCCCCCGCCCACAGCGCGGCCGCGGCCATCCACAGCATCAACATCCACAGGTTGGGGCGCAGCGACAGGCCGATCCAGATGCATCCCGCGATCACTGCGCCCATGAGTGTGGACCCCACGAGCTCCCGTCCGGCCGAACGGGTGCTGGTGGAGCCGGCCTGCTGACCCAGCGCCACGGACTTCATGATGGCGGCGACGTAGAAGGAGGGATTGGTCAGCGCCAGCACGAAGATTGGCATGACGACCAGGACGGCGCGCAAGGCAATCCAGCTCGCCGACTCCCGGGTGGGGACCTCCGGTGGAGCCCCGCTGCCGGCGGGAACGGGGAGATCGGGGAAGAGAGCGTGCGATGCGCCGCTCACCAGCACGCCGATGCAGAGACCCACCGCGAGGGTTGCGCCAATCTGGAAGGCCAGGACCTGCTCCACCACGCCGACGACTGGAATCAAGGTGATGGCCATCACCAGGATCGTCGTCAGCGGGTTGGCATTGCGCACGCCTGAATAGAACACCGCGTAGAGCAACGCCCCGGTCAGCAGCACGCCGGCCAGCGCGTAGTTTTCCAGCACCGGAACCACCAGCACGCCGGCCGTCATCAGCGCGGCGATGACGAGGGCGAAGGCAATGCCCTTGAAGAGCGGGATCGGCGGCCCCGGCTTGCACAGGATCAGCACGGCCACCACGCAGACCGCGTAGGGCGCCTTCAGGGCCCAGCCGTAGGCGACCAGCACCGCGAGCGCCAGGCCGATGGCCAGTCGCAGCACGCCCTTGTCGGCCCGGCCCATCCGGCGCTTCCTAGTAGACATAGGACAGCATGCTCATCAGGTGGATGAAGGCCGTTCCGAGCCCGTTCATCAGCCCATGATCGCCCGTGTAGACCAGCACCTCGGCTTGTCCGCCGACCCGCACGGCGCGCAGCTGCTCRCGCTCGGACGGATCGATCTCGATGGCCACCGGAAAGCGCTGCGCCTGGCGCAGCCAGTCGCGGCTGTTCTCGATCGTCGGCAGCGTCCCCGGCTGCGCCGGCTGCCCACTGGCGACCCCGCTGCCGACGCTGCGCACCCGGCCCTTCAGGACCTTGCCCGGCATCACGTCGAGCACGATCGCCACCGCGTCGCCGGGCTCGATGTTGCCAAGGTTGTTCTCGGTCATGTCCGCGCTGATCCAGAGGTCGTGGATGGTGACCAGCGTCATGACCGGCGCGCCGGCCTGCACGAACTGCCCGGCGTCGGTGCGCAGGTCGGTCACGAGGCCGCCCGCGGG
Source organism: Variovorax sp. P4_D9 (assembly GCF_056401695.1). Lineage (NCBI taxonomy): Bacteria > Pseudomonadati > Pseudomonadota > Betaproteobacteria > Burkholderiales > Comamonadaceae > Variovorax > Variovorax sp. P4_D9. The sequence continues at coordinate 3,646 of NZ_JBFUIU010000662.1, read as the reverse complement.
TGCGACCACCTCCGTGCGCTGCATGTCCAGTTCGGCCTTTTCGACGGCCGAGCGGGCACTGGTCAGCTGCGCGTTCTTGTCGCCGCTCTCGCCCGCCGCTTCCTGGGCGCGGATCAGGTCCGCCCGGGCTGCCTGCTCCTGGCTGAGCGCCTTGACACGGCTGGCCTGTGCGCTCTGGACCCGGCGGATGGAAATGGCACCAGGGTCTTCGGCAAAGATCTGCTCCAACCGCGTGGCATCCTGCTGGGCGTAGACATGGTTGGCCGCGGCCGCCCGCAGCGAGGCCTGGGCCGCATCCACCGACGCCACCGACGCATTGATGGAGCGCCGGACCGACTCGTAGTCGGAACGGCTGCGTTGCAGCGCGATGCGGTACTGCGTCGGGTCGATCTCGAAGAGCTGCTGCCCCTGTTCCACGCTGTCGTTGTTCTTGACGTGCACCTTCAGCACCCGGCCCGCCACCTCCGCCGCCACCGGCACCACAAAGGCCTGCACCCGGGCCTGCGACGTGTAGGGTGTCAGGCGATCGGACACGAAATACCAGACCAGACTGGCGACGATGAGCACCAGCACGACGATGGCGCCGATGCGGGCGCCCTTGCCGGACTCGGGTGGCGGCTGCGTGGGCTGCGTGGCTTCGTCGCTCATGGTCTTGTCCCCTCCGGAGTGGGCAGCGCATCGGCGCCGGGCGGCGGCAGCGGGGCTGCCAGCAGCCCCTTCCAGTCGCTGCGCCGGCCCATGGTCTCCTGCGTCGCATCGTCGAGCACGGGCCGGCTGCGGGCCGCCTCCCAACCGCCACCCATGGCCTTGTAGATGGCGATCAGGCTCTGCGACAGGCTGCCGCGGCTGGCGACCAGCTGGTCCTGCTCGCTGAAGAGCGTCCGCTGCGAGTCGAGCACGCGCTGGAAGTCGATCAAGCCTTCGTTGTACTGCCTGTCGGCGATTTCCAGCGAACGCTGCGCGGCCTTCACCGCGTCCGCCAGCAGCACGATCTGCTCGCCGGTCTTGGCAAAGCCGACCGACGCATCATCGATCTCGCGGGCCGCCCGCAGCACCGTGTCCTGGTACTGCTCGTAGAACTGCTGGAACCTCGCGTCCTGCAGCAGCACGGTGTTGGTCAGCCGGCCATGGTCGAACACATTCCAGACCAGGCCGGGCCCGATGGCCCCGCTCAGGATCTGTGGCGACCCCGAGACCGACGTCGCCGCCAAGCCCACCGAGCCCAGCAGCGAGATGGACGGATAGAGGTCCGCGACGCTGACGCCAATCAGGGCGGACTGCGCAGCCAGCTGCATTTCTGCCGTCCGCACGTCCGGACGGCGTCGCAGCAGTTCGGCCGGCATGTCGACGATGACGTCCAGGCCGGCCTGCGGGATCCGTCCCTTCCCCTCGTCCATCTCGGGTAAGGGGCCCGGGGCGCGGGCCAGCAGGATGCTCAAGGCATTCTGGGTCTGGCGCAGGACGATCTCCAGCTGGGGCACGGTCGACAGCGTGCCCAGGTACTGCGCCTTGGCCTGCTGGACGTCCAACTCGGACTCGTTGCCGCTCTTGAAATGCAACTCCGTGATCTGCAGGCTGCGCCGTTGCAGTTCCGCGTTCTCGCGCGCGATCCGCAGCCGCAGTTCCACCGTGCGGATCGAGCAGTACAGGCCGGCGACCTGGGCTGCCATCAGCACCTGCATGTCGTCGTACTGGGCGATGCTGGCGAGATAGGCGGCGTCCGCCGACTCGATGCTGCGCTTGAACTTGCCCCAGAAGTCGATCTCCCAGCTCACGCTCAGCGCGGCATTGGCCGTCACCGCGCTGGTGTCGCGCCCGCCGCCCGAGCGCTGCTCGCCCACGCCGAGCACGTTGCCGGTCACCTGCTGCACCTGCGGATAGCGCGTGCTGTCGGCAATGCCGAGCTGGGCCCGCGCCTCCATGATGCGCATGCCGGCGATTCGCACGCTGGGATTGACGCGCTGCGCCTCGGCGACGAGCTGGTCGAGCACGGGGTCGTTGAAGTTGCGCCACCACGCCTGCATTGAGCCGTTGCGCGGGCGCCGCGGGTCGGCGGCGAGGGTTTCGAGCGAACCGCCGGTCCAGCCGGACAGCCAGGGCACCCGGGGCCGCTCGAAATCGGGCCCCACCGTGGTGCATCCCCCGAGCATCGCGGCGGCGCCGGCCAATGCCATCACTCGCACCCTCGACCCCTTCGAAGGCATCGCGCGCATCGGCTCAAGTAGCCGTCGGCAAGTCGGTCTCCGTCTCGACGACGTCCGGATCGGTCGCTACCCACCGCATGAGGATCTGATAGCCCAGGCTCAGCGCGGCGGCACCCACGAACATGCCCAGGATGCCGGCGCCTGCCAGGCCGCCCAACGCACCGATCAGGACCACCGGCATGGGGGCATCCACCCCCCGGCCCAGCAACAGCGGCTTCAGGACGTTGTCGAGCATGCCTGAGATCACCAGGAGCACGCTGTTGACAACGGCCGGCACGGTGTCGTACGCCCCGCTCAGCCAGATGTAGGCGATGACCGGCACGGTGACCAGGAGCGCGGGCACCTGCGCAATGCCCAGCACCAGCACGATGATCGCCAGCACGCCCGCAAAGGGAATCTCGGCAACGATCAGGACGATGCCCACGACCATGGCCTGGATGAAGGCCACGCCGACCACGCCCAGGGCCACCGCGCGAATGGTCTGGGTCGCCAGCTCGGCGAACTCCACGCCCCGCCGGGTGCCCGCGATGCGTCCGAGGATCGACCTCGCGGCTTCGGAGCCCGACTCTCCGAAGGCCATGATGATGCCTGCGATGATGAAGGAGAACACGAAAAGCAGCACCGACCCCGCCATGCTGGCCACCATCTCCAGCGCCTTGGCGGCCAGTTCACCTAGCTGTGGCTGCACCTTCTTGAGCACCGACGGCAAGTCCTTGTGGGCCAATGACCAGATGCTGTCCACTTTCTTGCCAACCACGGGCCACTCTGCCACGCCGGGCGGCGGTGGAGGAATCTTCAAGTCGTCGTCGCTCAGGTTGACCACGGTCTGATGGACCGAATCGCCCAGCGAGCCCAGCACCACGGCCGTGGGCGCCACGATCAGCGTGATGCCGGCCAGCACCAGCAACGTGGCCGCCAACCCCTGTTTTCCACCCAACCTCCCGGCCAGCGCCTGATGGCCCGGGTACATCGTCACCGCCAGGATCAGCGCCCAGGCCATCATGGAGATGAAAGGCGAGAATATCCGGTAACACAGCAGGGTCAGGGCCAGTACCAGTCCGGCCCGGATGAGCACATCCATGAGCTTCCTGGACATCCGTGTTTCGCGTACGAGATCAGGCTGGGAGAGCGTTGCCATGGTTCGACCTTCTAGGGTAGAAGACGTAGGAATTTTCATGCGCTGCTATTTCTTTGACTTGACAACTCTCAACACTGCAGCATTCAGCATCGGCACTCAGGACATTCGACTCCCGTATGCGACTCGGTGATTTGCCTTTAGAAACTCGACACGAACCACTGCGCTGGACCTTGGTCGCGGTGGCAAGCGTTGCCCTTGCCTTTCTTGGCGCCTGGTTGTTGCAAAGCGCGATTCCGCGCCACATCGTTCTCGCGTCCGGCCTGCCGGACGGCATGTACCACCAGTACGCGCAGCGCTACAAGGA
>NZ_JBFUIU010000661.1:0-4954 GCF_056401695.1 Variovorax sp. P4_D9 | reverse complement strand
ACGTCGTCCGGTGTCCACCACTTGGCGATCCTGCCGTTGTAGAAGTCGAGAAGCTCCTCGCGCGTCACCTCGGCGCCCGGCTTCCTGGCCACGACCAGCAGCGGGCGCTCGTCCCACTTCGGGTGCGCGACACCGATGCACGCGGCCATCGCCACCGCCGGGTGGGCCATCGCGATGTTTTCGAGGTCGATCGATCCGATCCACTCGCCGCCGGACTTGATGACATCCTTGCTGCGGTCGGTGATCTGCATGAACCCGTCGGCATCGATCGTCGCGACGTCGCCGGTCGGGAACCAGCCGTCGACGAGCGGATCACCACCCTCGCCCTTGAAGTAGGCGGCAATGACCCAGGGACCGCGCACCATCAGCTCGCCCGAAGTCTGGCCGTCGCGCGGGAGTTCGCCGCCGTGCTCATCGACAATCTTCATGTCGATGCCGTACAGCGAGCGCCCCTGCTTCGCCTGCAGCGCCCGGCGCTGCGCCGCGTCCAGGCTCGCATGCTTGCCCTTGAGCTTGCCCAGCGCGCCCATTGGGCTCAGCTCGGTCATGCCCCAGGCGTGGATCACCTGGACGCCGTACTTGTCCTCGAAGGCGTCCAACATGGCCGGCGGGCAGGTCGAGCCGCCGATCACGGTGCGCTTCATGGTGCTGAACTTCAGGTCGTTGTCTTCGACATGGGTCAGCAAACCCTGCCAGACGGTCGGCACGCCTGCCGACATGGTCACGCCTTCGGTCTCGAACAGCTCGTGCAGCGACTTGCCATCCATCCATGGGCCGGGGAACACGAGCTTGGCGCCCACCATGCAAGCCACATAGGGCAGGCCCCAGGCRTTGACGTGGAACATCGGCACGACCGGCAGGATCGTGTCGCGCGAMGAGCAGTCGARCGARTCYGGCARTGCGSTSGCRTAGGTGTGCAACACCGTGGATCGGTGGCTGTACAGCGCGCCCTTGGGRTTGCCGGTGGTGCCCGACGTGTAGCACAGCGACGARGCCGTGTTTTCGTCGAACACCGGCCACGTGAATTCCGGGGARTGCGCGTCGATCAGGTCCTCGTAGCAGAGCAGGTTCGGGATCGTCGACGCCACCGGCATGAAGTCCCGGCTGGTCATGGCAACGAATGTCTTGATGGTTTTCACGCGCGAGGCGATCGCCTCGACCAGCGGCAGGAAGGTCAGATCGAAGAACAGCACCTGGTCTTCGGCATGGTCGGCGATCCACACGACCTGGTCCGGATGCAACCGAGGATTGAGCGTGTGCAGCACGGCGCCGGAACCCGACACCGCGTAGTACAGCTCCATGTGGCGGTAGCCGTTCCATGCGAGCGTCGCGACGCGATCGCCGAAGTGGATGCCATTCGCGGCCAGCGCGTTGGCCATGCGGCGCGCTCGCTGGGCGAGGTCGCCGTAGGTCTGGCGATGCAGGTCGCCTTCGACGCGGCGCGAGACGATTTCCTGGTCGCCATGGTGGCGCTCCGCATGATTGAGGAGCGTCGAGATCAGCAGCGGCTGCTGCATCATGTTTGCGTTCATGGTGTCTGTCCTCTTACCAGCGGGTGGAGACGAACCGGCCGGTCACGGCCGCGTCGATGAGATCGGGAACCGCACCGAAGTGCCAGCCCTGTCCGAAGCCGCCGCCGAGCTTGACGTACTTGAAGCTGTTCGTCGCGATGTTGAGGTCGTGACTCCAGGTGCGCACCGGGTTCATGCCCATGCACGTGGAGTGATAGATCTTTCCGCCGGCGTCCTCGATGAGCTTGGCCTCGCCGTTGTCCTTTGCCATGTGGTACGAGGGCGTGTCGGTCTGCACCCACATGTGCACGTTCGGGCTCACCTTGCGGCCCTTGATCAGGCCGGCGATCTGGCGAATCTCGTGGTACGTCAAGTGCGGGCAGCCGAAGACGACGATGTCCACCTTGTCGCTCTTGGCCGAGTCGAGCTTGCGGTAGTACTCCCGCACGTCGTCCAGTGTCACGATGTGCTTCTCGACGTTCGCGGGAACCGCACCACCGAACGCGGTTTCCAGCGTGCGCGACTCGGGCAGGGCCGATCCGATGATGTGCAGCATCGGGTCGTTCATTCCCGCGGAGACGCAACCCGACAGGCACTTGCCGGCCGTCGGGCTCAAGAGCGGCGGCATGTTGACGACGGCCGGGATGCGGTTGCCGCMYTTTTCGGCRATGACGGCGCCCAGGGCCGCCCAGTCCGCCGGRTCRKTCATCTTYTCCTTGACCTCGTCGGTCASCTCGACGAYCACCTTCGCRMGCCGGTTTTCATCGAGCAGCATGCCGTAYTTGGGCAGGTAGCCGGTATAGCCGGCATASACGGTGTTGACCGTGCTCTCGCGGTTGCTGCGCGCGCCGACGAAGGTGTTCAGATAGGCGGCGACGCTGGACTCGGAGGAGGCGCAGAACTCGCCGTAYCTCGGCGTGCGGGTGGTGAGGTGCGCGTTGCACGACTGCGACATGATCCAGCCGTGCTYCTTCAGCGCGTCATGGCCGCGCACATAGCCGTCGTASATRTCCTTGGGMAGCTTGTAGCTGCCGTCGCCCCAYGAGAAATTCCACGGGTAGCCKKSTTCCTCGTACTTGTCGATCTGGACGAGATACGGGTCGTTCAGGCAGATCGTCTTGCTCTCGTCGGCGACGCGGGCATCCTTGATCTCGATGAATTTGTCGTACAGCGGGCTGTGRCCCAWGTCGAAGGTCGMGAGGTCGGGATGCGACCGGTCCTTCATYTCTATSGGRCAGACGTTCAGGACGAAGGACAGCGGCACCATCTCCTCGGCGCCGACAGCCTTGCCAAAGTCCACCAGCTTTTCCAGCGCGAAGCGCCGTGCCTCGCCAAACTTTCCATCCAGCATTTCCTGCTGGTTTCGATCGAGCTTCATATATTCCTCGTGCAATTCAAATGGGGGTTGGACAAGGCATCAGGCCGATGCTTTGCGCGTGATCGTGACGGTGGCTTCCTTGCCGACTTCGTCGGCGCGGATCTCCACCCAGTCGCCTGTGCGGATCTCCTGGAGGGGATCGCCGTCGAGGCAGTCCACCGCGGGGATCTCACCGGCGATGGCGCCCGCGATGTCGATGTCGTGCACGTTGCGGCAGATGATGCCGGTCGGGCCGACCTTGGACACCTGGCACTTGTAGTACAGGCCCACCGAGCCCAGCGTCGTGCCGGACACGGTCGGGTACACCACGATCTTGCCCTTCACGCACTGRCCGTTCAGCGGGTTYTCGTACGCACCGATGATTCCGSYRTCRTTGGYGACCGTGTTGTAGCCCCASCCGAATCGCATTTCACTGACGAGAGCCTCACCGCTGGCCCGCCCCTTGGAGCGGGCAATGCCCTTCATTACTTTCACGTGTTCCATGTTTGTCTCCATGTTTGTCTCTATGTTCTGTTGCGTACTCAGATCAACATGCCGCCGTTGGGCGAGATGACCTGTCCGACGAGGTAGTGCTCGCCCGCCAGGTGCACGACCGTGGCGGCGTACTCTTCGGGGGTGCCCATCCGTCCGGAGGGCACGAGCTGCAAGAGGCGATTGCGGCCTTCCTCGCCCATCGTCTGCAGGACCGCTTCGATCTCCTGCGTGTGGACAAGGCCCGGTGCCATCACATTCACGTAGATGTTGCTGCCGGCGACGTCCGCGGCGACTGCCTTGGTGAAGGCAATCACCGCCCCCTTCGTCGCGCTGTAGTGGGGGCTGTGGGCGGACAGGCCCGACATGCCGGACAGCGATGCGACGTTGATGATGCGTCCGTACTTCTGCGGCTGCATCAGCTTGAGCGCTTCGCGCGTGCAGTAGAAGAGGCCGTGCACATTGACGTCCCACCAGCGGTGCCATTCCTCATCGGTGATGTTGCTGGTGAACTCCAGCGACTGCCGCGGCACGGGCGTCGTGAGGTAGGTGTAGTGGCGATTGCGCCGCACGTCGTCGACCTGCCGGTTGGGCGTCAGCGCCGCGTTGTTCACCAGGATGTGCACAGTGCCAAAGCGTTCGGCCGCCTGGGCGAACATGCGCTGCACCGCAGCGCTGTCCGAGACGTCGCAACGCACGGTCAGGCATTCCGAGCCGGCCTCTTCGACCGCGGCGCGCGCCTGCTCCAGACTCGCTTCATTGACGTCGCAGACGACGAGATTGGCGCCGGCTTCAGCCAGGGAGCGCGCCAAGGCGCGGCCGAGGCCCGGGCCTGCGCCCGTGATGAGCGCGACGCGCCCTTCGAGAGATCTTGTGGATTTCACCATGATGTGCTCCCTGTCTCAGGCCACGCGGCGAAGCGGAGCACCGCGTTCGCCGGACTGACGGTTCGGCGCGTAGCCAATCTTTGCCAGGGTTTCGTCGACGCTCTTGTAGTGCTCGCCGATCTTGTGGATTTCCTTGGCTTGCTTGCCGGTGGCCACCTCGCGATGCAATTCGCGCGAAAGGCGCACCATCTGCTCGACCTGCTTCACCGAGGTCATGCGTTCGCCCTTGCGGCCCCAGAGGTTGTCTTCGATGCCCACGCGCACGTGCAGGCCCATGGCGATCGCCATTGCATTCAAGGGCAGCACGCTGCGCATGATGCTTTCGATGGTCAGGACTGCGCCATCAGGGACTCGGCGGATGAACTCCATCAGGTTGTAGGGGTTCGGACCGTCCATGCCGCCGCCGATCGCCGCCCAGTTCATGGTCAGGGGGCCGGTGTAGAAGGCGCACCATCTGCTCGACCTGCTTCACCGAGGTCATGCGTTCGCCCTTGCGGCCCCAGAGGTTGTCTTCGATGCCCACGCGCACGTGCAGGCCCATGGCGATCGCCATTGCATTCAAGGGCAGCACGCTGCGCATGATGCTTTCGATGGTCAGGACTGCGCCATCAGGGACTCGGCGGATGAACTCCATCAGGTTGTAGGGGTTCGGACCGTCCATGCCGCCGCCGATCGCCGCCCAGTTCATGGTCAGGGGGCCGGTGTAG
>NZ_JBFUIU010000660.1:0-4960 GCF_056401695.1 Variovorax sp. P4_D9 | reverse complement strand
GAATTTAGGGTTAACTACTAGGAAAATCGCGCCATAAGGAACCAAAATGAAAAGATTCGAAAGCGAAAGAGCACTTGTTCGCGAAGCAAATCACATCGCATTTGAAGCCACAGCCGTGAGCGCCACCGCCTCGACACCGAATGCCTTCGCCGCCGACTGCGATGTTCTCATCGTCGGCGGCGGCATCAACGGTTGCGGCATCGCGCGCGATCTCGCGGGTCGCGGCTGGCGCGTGCTGCTGTGCGAGAAGGACGACCTGGCCGCCCACACTTCGTCGTCGTCGACCAAGCTGATCCACGGCGGCCTGCGCTACCTCGAGTACTACGAGTTCTCGCTGGTGCGCAAGGCGCTGCAGGAGCGCGAGGTGCTGCTCAAGAGCGCACCGCACATCATGTGGCCGCTGCGCTTCGTGATGCCGCACGACCCGTCGATGCGCCCGGCCTGGATGATCCGCATCGGCCTATTCCTTTACGACCACCTGGCCCGGCGCGAGGTGCTGCCGGCCTCGCGCACCATCGACCTGCGCCGGCACGAGGCCGGCGCGCCGCTCAAGCCCGAGTTCAAGCGCGGCTTCGTCTATTCGGACGGCTGGGTCGACGATGCGCGGCTCGTGGTGCTGAATGCGATCGACGCCCGCGCCCGCGGCGCCGAGGTGGTGACGCGCACCCGTTGCGTGCAGGCGCAGCGCAGCGCCGACGGCTGGACTGCCGTGCTCGAGGGCCCCGACGGCCAGCGCACAGTGCGCGCCCGGGCGGTGGTGAACGCCGCCGGGCCATGGGCCGAGGCCTTCCTGCGCGGCGTGGCGCAAGCGGAGCACGGCGAGGCGCTCGCGACCCGGCACCTGCGGCTGGTCAAGGGCAGCCACATCGTGGTGCCGCGGCTGTTCGGGCACGACCACGCCTACATCTTCCAGAACCCCGACAAGCGGATCATCTTCGCGATCCCCTACCAGGACGACTTCACGCTGATCGGCACCACCGACGTCGAACTGCAAGGCGACGATCCCGGTGCCGCGCACATCGGCGAGGACGAGATCGATTACCTCTGCGCCCAGGCCAACCGCTATTTCGCCCAGCCCGTGAAGCCCTCGGACGTGGTCTGGACCTACTCCGGCGTGCGGCCGCTGCTCGACGATGCATCGGGCGACCCGTCGGCCGTGACGCGCGACTACCTGCTCGAAACCAACACCGAGGCGGCGCCGCTTCTGTCGGTCTGGGGCGGCAAGATCACCACCTTCCGCAAGCTGGCCGAGGATGCGGCCGACGAAGTGGGGCGGATGCTGGGCGAGACCCGCGCCGCCTGGACCGACGGCGCCTTCATGGCCGGCGGCGACCTGTCGGGCTGGATCGGCGCCACCACGCGCAGCGCGCGGCCCGACGACGACTTCGACCGCTTCGTGGCGGCGGTCCGGGCACGGCATTCGTGGCTCGAGGACACGCTGGCGCGCCGGCTGGCGCGGGCTTACGGCGCGCGCATCGCCGAAGTGCTCGGCGACGCCGCCTCAATGGCCGACCTGGGGCCGGCGGTGGCGCCCGGGCTGCACGAGCGCGAGCTCGACTATCTTTGCGCGCAGGAATGGGCCTGCAGCGGCGACGACGTGCTGTGGCGCCGCTCCAAGCTCGGGCTGCGATTCACGCCGCAGCAGCGCGACCAGGTCAGCGCCTGGATGCAGCGGCACGCCCGCTCGAAGGAAGCAGCTCCATGCAGTTGACACTTGACCGCGTCACCAAGAAGTCGGGTCCGCAGACCTGGCTCTATCCGCAGAGCATCGCACCGAAGAGCGGTGCGGTGACAGTCCTGCTGGGCGCCACGCAGGCCGGCAAGACCAGCCTGATGCGCCTGATGGCCGGGCTCGACACGCCGACCGAAGGGCAGGTGCGGGTCGACGGCCAGGACGTCACGGGCGTCCCGGTGCGCGAACGCAACGTGGCGATGGTCTACCAGCAGTTCATCAACTATCCGTCGCTGAAGGTGGCCGACAACATCGCCTCGCCGCTGCGGCTGCGCGGCGAGAAGAACATCGAGGCGCGGGTGCGCGAACTGGCCGACCGGCTGCACATCGGCATGTTCCTCGACCGCTATCCGGCCGAGCTCTCCGGCGGGCAGCAGCAACGGGTGGCGCTGGCCCGGGCGCTGGCCAAGAGCGCGCCGCTGATGCTGCTCGACGAGCCCCTGGTGAACCTCGACTACAAGCTGCGCGAGGGTCTGCGCGAAGAGCTCACCCAGCTGTTCGCGAGTGGCGACTCGACCGTGGTCTATGCCACCACCGAGCCCGGCGAAGCGCTGCTGCTGGGCGGCTACACGGCCGTGATGGATGCCGGCGAGCTGCTGCAGTACGGGCCGACCGCCGAGGTGTTCCACGCGCCGCTATCGCTGCGGGTGGCGCGCGCGTTCAGCGATCCGCCGATGAACCTGGTGGCCGGGCGCGTGGTGGCCGGCGGCGTACAGATCGAAGGAGGCCCGATGCTGCCGCTGGCGCTGCCGGCCGGTGTCGACGGTGCCGTCACCGTCGGCCTGCGCGCCAGYGCGCTCAACGTCGATGCGGGCGAAGGCGACCTGGCCTTGCCCGGCAAGGTCGAGCTGGCCGAGATTTCCGGATCCGACACCTTCGTCCACGTCGAGACGCTGGTCGGCGAGCTGGTGGCGCAGCTCACCGGCGTCCATCGCTTCGAGCTCGGCAAGGCGATCACCTTGTACTTCGGCGCCTCGCAGGCCTATGTGTTCGACGCCGGCGAGCGCCTGGCCCTGGCGCCGGCCTGGCGCAAGAGGGGATGACATGGCACGCATCGACCTGGACCTGGCCCATGCCTACCGCCCGAACCCGGTGGAGGACAGCGACTACGCGCTGCTGCCGCTCAAGATGAGCTTTCGCGACGGCGRCGCCTATGCGCTGCTGGGCCCCTCGGGCTGCGGCAAGACCACGATGCTCAACATCATCTCGGGCCTGCTGGCGCCGTCGAAGGGCAGTGTCAAGTTCAACGGCCGCGACGTGACGCTGGAGACCCCGCAGCAGCGCAACATCGCGCAGGTGTTCCAGTTCCCGGTGATCTACGACACCATGACCGTGGCGCAAAACCTCGCGTTCCCGCTGCGCAACCGCAACATGCCCACCGAGCAGATCCGCAGGCGCGTCGGCGAGATCGCCGAGATGCTCGACATGAGCGGTCAGCTCAACCAGCGCGCGGCCGGCCTCGCAGCCGATGCCAAGCAGAAGATTTCGCTCGGGCGCGGCCTAGTGCGCAGCGACGTCTCCGCGGTGCTCTTCGACGAGCCGCTGACCGTGATCGACCCGCACCTCAAGTGGCAGCTGCGGCGCAAGCTCAAGCAGATCCACCGCGAACTCAAGCTGACGCTGATCTACGTCACGCACGACCAGGTCGAGGCGCTGACATTCGCCGAGGAGGTGGTCGTGATGACCCGCGGCAAGGCAGTGCAGATCGGCAGCGCTGAAGCGCTGTTCGAACGGCCGGCGCATACCTTCGTGGGCCATTTCATCGGCTCGCCGGGGATGAACTTCCTGCCGGTGCAGAGCGCCGCCGGAACGATCGAGATCGCGGGCACGCGGCTGGCGTCGACCCGCGAACTGCCCGAGGGCGCGCTCAAGCTCGGCATCCGGCCCGAGTACGTGGCGCTGGTCGAGGCCAACGCGCCGGGTGCGGTGCCTGCCACCCTGACGCAGGTGCAGGACGTTGGCACCCACCTGATGCTGAGCGCCCGGGCCGGCGAGAGCGCCGTGAAGGCCCGGCTGGCATCGGATGCCACCGTGCCGGCGCCCGGCGCCACCGTCTGGCTGCAGGTGCTGGGCCGCAAGAGCTGCTTCTACCGCGACGAGGAACTGGTATGAACGGCAACAACAAACCACTGAACCAGAAGGCCTGGTGGCTGGTGCTGCCGGTGCTTCTGTGCGTCGCCTTCTCGGCCATCGTGCCCTTGATGACGGTGGTCAATTATTCGGTGCAGGACATCATCTCGCCCGAGCGCCGGGTCTTCGTCGGCACCGAGTGGTTCGCCGCCGTGATGCGCGACGATGAGCTTCATGCGGCGCTGGGGCGGCAGCTCGGTTTCTCGATCGCGGTGCTGGTGGTCGAGATCCCGCTCGGCATCTGCCTGGCGCTGTCGATGCCGGCCACCAGCTGGAAGGCCTCGGCGGTGCTGGTGGTGGTGGCGCTGTCGCTGCTGATCCCGTGGAACGTGGTCGGCACCATCTGGCAGATCTTCGGCCGCGCCGACATCGGCCTCTTCGGCTACACGCTGCAGAAGCTGGGCATCGACTACAGCTACACCGGCAACGCGCGCGATGCGTGGCTCACGGTGCTGCTGATGGATGTCTGGCACTGGACGCCGCTGGTGGCGCTGCTGTGCTTCGCCGGCCTGCGCTCGATCCCCGACGCCTACTACCAGGCGGCGCGGATCGACGGCGCCAGCAAGTTCGCGGTGTTCCGCTACATCCAGCTGCCGAAGATGCGCGGCGTGCTGGTGATCGCGGTGCTGCTGCGCTTCATGGACAGCTTCATGATCTACACCGAGCCCTTCGTGCTGACCGGCGGCGGGCCCGGCAACGCGACCACCTTCCTGAGCCAGTACCTGACGCAGAAGGCAGTCGGGCAGTTCGACCTCGGCCCGGCGGCGGCGTTCTCGCTGATCTACTTCCTGATCATCCTGCTGCTGTGCTTCGTGCTCTACAACTGGATGCTGCGCGTCGGCACCCTCGAGGTGGAGGAAGAAAAATGAACGAACGCCGCTTCCGCAAGCGCAGCGTCTTCCTGCTGCTCTACCTGGTTTTTGCGCTGCTGCCCATCTACTGGATGGTCAACATGAGCTTCAAGACCAACGAGGAGATCCTGTCGAGCTTCTCGTTCTTCCCGCAGAGCCTCACGTGGGAGAACTACAGGCGCATCTTCACCGACGAATCCTGGTATTCGGGCTACATCAACAGCCTGATCTACGTCGGCATCAACAC
>NZ_JBFUIU010000659.1:0-4964 GCF_056401695.1 Variovorax sp. P4_D9 | reverse complement strand
GTCCAGGCCAGCAGCAAGGCGGCGGTCCAGGCCATCTCGAGCAGGCCGAAGCGGGTCTTGGCGACGGTGTAGTCGGCGGCCTTCTGGTGCGCGGCCAGCGTGATGGCCAGCTCGAAGGCGGCCGGCACGGCATGGCGATGCCGCGCCACATGGCGCACCTGGCGGCTGGCGAGCCAGAACTTGACAGCCAGGCCCGCGACCAGCGCAAGCGCGAAGGCCATCGTGAGAATGAGGGAGGCGGGCAGGTGGCTAGACATGGCGGCGAGTTTAGCCCGCGCCTTTGCGGGCCCCGGCGCCGGGGTCCGGTCGGCCTGCTGCCATCAGGGGCGTCCGCCGCGAGGGCGGGGCCGGAGCCATCGACGACAATCGCCCGATGCCCGAAACCACAGCACCGACAGCGCCCGCCACGCTCAAGAAGAGCGATCAAAACCTCGTCTGGCTCGATTGCGAGATGAGCGGCCTGGACCCCGAGAAAGAGCGCCTGCTGGAAATCGCCGTGATCGTCACCGGGCCCGACCTGACGCCTCGCATCGAGGGGCCGGTGCTGGTGATCCACCAGAGCGACGAGCTGCTCGATGCGATGGACGCCTGGAACAAGGGCACCCATGGCCGCAGCGGGCTGATCGACAAGGTCAAGGCGTCCACCATCGACGAAGCCGCGGCCGAGAAAGAACTGATCCATTTCATCTCGCGCTACATCCCGAAGAGCGGCTCGCCGATGTGCGGCAACACGATCGGCCAGGACCGCCGCTTCCTGGTCAAGTACATGCCCAAGCTGGAGGCCTATTTCCACTACCGGAATCTCGACGTCAGCACGCTGAAGGAACTCGCCAAGCGCTGGAAGCCCGCGGCCTACAACGGCTTCAAGAAGAACCAGGCCCACACGGCGCTGGCCGATGTCCACGAGTCGATCGAGGAGCTGGCGCACTACCGGGACACCTTCCTGAGGCTTCAGGATTAAAGATTAGGTAAAAACCCGGGTTCATGCGATAATTTGTGGCTTCGCTGATTTACTTCAGCGTTTTCTTGCATCTCCCTATCTTGCACATCGCGCGCCCGAGTAACTGGAGTTACTGAATAACGGGCCGCAGCCCCGACGAGAGTCGACGGCTGAACGTCGTTGGATGGTTGATGTTTTTCACCACCCGACGGGGCGCCGCCTACGGCAGCGCTCGCGTTTGAGATTGAATAAATGACCGACGCTTTTGAAGCGCAGGGCGAGTTCGCGCCTGTGCAATCCGATGATTTCGCTGTTGCCGCCGTGACCAGCGAGTCGCTTTCCGTTTCCATCGACGCCCCCGAGCTCGAGGCCCTCGACGCGGTCGAGACCGCCGCCGAGCCGAAGCTGCCCAACGGCTTCATCAAGCTGGGCCTGGCGCCCGAGCTGATCGCCGCGGTCGAAGACCTGGGCTTCACCCAGCCGACCACCGTGCAGGAGCAGGTGATCCCGCGCGCCATGACCGCTAGCGGCGGTGCCGACGGCGCCACCCGTTTCGTCGACCTGATGGTGTCGAGCCAGACCGGCAGCGGCAAGACCGCCGCCTTCCTGCTGCCCGTGCTGCACACCCTGCTGCAGCGTCAGGCCGAAGCCGAGGCTGCCAGCAAGGCTGAGTTCCAGCGCCAGGCCGCCGAAGCCGCGGCCCGCGGTGAAGCGCCGCCGAAGAAGCCGAAGCGCAAGGACCCGACCAATTCGCGCCACTTCAAGGCCGCCACGCCCGGCGCGCTGATCCTGTGCCCGACGCGCGAACTCGCGCAGCAGGTGGCGCACGACGCCATCGACCTGGTCAAGCATTGCCGTGGCCTGCGCATCGCCAACGTGGTGGGCGGCATGCCCTACCAGCTGCAGATCGCCAAGCTGCAGAACGCCGACCTCGTGGTCGCCACGCCGGGCCGCCTGCTCGACCTGCAGCGCTCGATGCAGATCAAGCTCGACCAGGTCAAGTTCCTGGTGGTCGACGAAGCCGACCGCATGCTCGACCTCGGCTTTTCGGACGACCTGGCCGAAGTCAACCAGCTGACGATCGAACGCCAGCAGACCATGATGTTCAGCGCCACCTTCGCGCCGCGCATCCAGCAGCTGGCCCAGCGCGTGATGCGCGAGCCGCAGCGCGTGACGATCGACAGCCCGCAAGAGAAGCACGCGAACATCAAGCAGAGCCTGTTCTGGGCCGACAACACCCAGCACAAGCGCAAGCTGCTCGACCACTGGCTGCGTGACACCACGATCAACCAGGCGATCGTGTTCGCCAGCACGCAAGTCGAGTGCGACGGCCTCGCCAACGACCTGCAGCAGGACGGCTTCAGCGCCGTGGCGCTGCACGGCGCGCTGAGCCAGGGCCTGCGCAACCGCCGCCTGATGGCGCTGCGCCAGGGCCAGGTGCAGATCCTGGTGGCGACCGACGTGGCCGCCCGCGGCATCGACGTGCCGACCATCACCCACGTCTTCAACTTCGGCCTGCCGATGAAGGCCGAGGACTACACCCACCGCATCGGCCGCACCGGCCGTGCCGGCCGCGACGGCCTGGCCATCACCTTCGCCGAGTTCCGCGACCGCCGCAAGATCTTCGACATCGAGGCCTACAGCCGTCAGCAGTTCAAGGCCGAAGTGGTGCCGGGCCTCGAGCCGCAGCAGCGTTCGCCGCAATCGCGCCCGCAAGGCGACTTCGGCGGCCGTGGCCGCGACAGCCGCGACAACCATTCGCGCGACCGCAAGTTCGGTGGCGGCGGTGGTCATCGCGGCGGCAATGCCGGCGGCTTCGGCGGCAGCAACAACTATGCCGGTGCCAGCGGCTTCAACGACCGCAATGCACGGGCCCCGGGCGCCGGTGCGCCGCGCAGCTTCCAGAATGCGGGCAATGCCGGTTTCGGCGGCGGCCGCGATGAAGGCGGCGGTGGCTACGGCCGCAAGCCGGGCTGGGGCGACAGCGCGCCGCGCGGCGGTTTCGGCGGTGGTGCCGGTCGCGGTGAGGGCTTTGCGCCTCGCGGCCATGCCGGCGGTGGTGGCGGCAAGGTGTTCGTGCCGCGCGACGCGCAAAAGTCGCGTGGGTTCAAGCCGACGCGCTGAGACTTGAGCGGTTCCCGCGACCGCTTGCTTTCTTGACAGAGCCCGCATCCGTGCGGGCTTCGTTGTTTGTGGGGCAGAGCTCGATCCGAACCCACCCTTGCTGGATCGTTGAAGATCTTTGCCCGATCCTCCGGCGGGGTCGAGAGAGCCGAGACAAACGTCGGTGAGATGCATAAGCTTCAGGCCATGCAGACATCCACCCCCCGCGCACTGCGCAGCGATCGTCCCGTCGATCAACTGCAGACCACCGTGATGAGGGCCGAACTCGCGGCCATCATCGACCGCGTCACCGGCACCGACGGCGCGCACCCAACGGCGATACCGCGCCTCACGCTGGCCCGGGCGTCGCAGATGCAGCATCCGGTCCACGCGATGCACGAACCGGCCTTCTGCGTGCTGGCCCAAGGCAGCAAGCGGGTGCTGCTCGCTGAAGAGGTCTACATCTACGACAGCAGCCAGTATCTGGTGGTGGCGCAAAACCTCCCCGTGTCGGGCCAGGTGGTCGACGCATCGCCCGACGCACCGTACCTCGGACTGCGGCTGAGTTTCGACGTCAAGGACATCGCGGCGCTCGCCCTGGAGCTTCGGCTCGGCGAGACCTTCCCGACGCGCGCCTCGCAGCGCGGGATCTTCACCGGCGAGCTGTCGACCACACTGCTGGATCCGGTGCTGCGAATGCTCAAGCTGCTGGATTCGCCCGAAGACGTGCCGGCGCTGGCGCCGCTGATCACCCGCGAGATCCTGTACCGCCTGCTGAGGTCGACCGACGGCTGGCGACTGGCCCAGATGGCCGTGGTCGACAGCCACAGCCAGCGCATCGCGCAGGCCATCAGCCTGCTTTCGCAGCGCTTCCAGGAAGCGCTTCGGGTCGAAGATCTGGCGGACGAGGTTCACATGAGCGTGTCGTCGCTGCACCAGCACTTCAAGGCCGTCACGGCGATGAGCCCGCTGCAGTTCCAGAAGCAACTGCGCCTGCAGGAATCGCGGCGCATCATGATCAGCGAACACGTGGACGCCGCTACGGCGGGGCACCGCGTGGGTTACGAGAGCCAGTCGCAGTTCAACCGCGAGTACAGCCGCTTCTTCGGCTTGCCCCCGGCGCGCGACGTCAAGCGCCTGCGTGAACTTCAACTGGGCCGCAAGAGCGCCTGACCCGAGGACCGCGGCGCTGTCGTCGGCAGCGGCCAGGCTTCCAATCCAATCGCCCCATCAGCGGTGCCGTTCGGCGGCGTGCCGTGGAGGGCGTTCGCCCTTTCGATGGGCTCTACGCAAGAGGTCAATCATGAAAATCAATCTGAAACTGAACGGCCAGGTGATTCCGGCGACCTTGGCGGACAACCCCACAGCGCAGGAGTTCGTCGCCATGCTGCCGCTGACGATCACGATGCACGATCTCTTCAAAAGAGAGAAGTTCGGCCCGCTGCCCCGCGCCATCTCGGGTCGGGGCACGCGGACCCGGACCTGCGAAGCCGGCGACATGATCGTCTGGGCTCCCGGGCCCGACCTCACGATCTTCCACCGCAATGACGGCCAGCCGATCAGCGGCGGCTTCCATGTTCTCGGCCGTCTGGACGGCGGCGCAGAGGCGTTCAGCGCCCCCGGCCCGCTCGAGGTCGGCATCGAAGTGGCTGCGGAAGACGGCGCACCGGCCGCTCCCGACCGGGATCAGTGGAAACGCGAACCCGGGCGGTTTTTAGTTGACACATGAACAGTTGAAAAGTAATGTATTGAAAGACCGATCCACTTCAACCTTGACTGCAACCCATGAAAATCGCAATCCTCGGCGGCGGCCACGGCGCCTACGCGGCCGCTGCCGACCTGTCCGAAGCCGGCCATGAAGTGCGCCTCTGGCGCCGCGATGCGACTGCGCTGGCGCCGCTGGTGCAGGCCGGTTCGATCA
>NZ_JBFUIU010000658.1:0-4978 GCF_056401695.1 Variovorax sp. P4_D9 | reverse complement strand
GACTAGTAGGACACGCAGGCGCGGACCTTGACGCGTAAGACTGCCTCCTGCTGGAACTGCGCCTTGTACGCGGCCACGAGTTCCAGAACAGCTCTCTCGTTCGGTGCATCGTCGGGATGAACCAACTGGAGGAGGTGCGAGGCCTCGCGGACGATCGAACCATCGGCGCCGCGCCACTGGCCTGAGGCCGCAGACACGGTCAGGCCTTGTGGGAACTGGGGCGTGACGGTTCGTTCCAGGAACTCGGCCCATTCCTGCGGCGTGACAGCGCCCTTGGGCTTGCCGGTGCCGAAGTACAGCGACTCATGGATGGCCAGCTGTTCTCCGCTGTCGCAGCGTGGCGCGTGCATTGATGCGCATGCAGCAAGCATGGCCGCCATGCCGGCGACGAGTGCAAGGCGCGAAAGCTCAGGCATCGGGATCGCGAAGGTAGGCGCCGGAGCGCAGCAGGTCGTTCAGCGATGCGCCGACGACACGAGCTTGAGCCCGAGCGCCATCATGACACCGCCGGCCGCACGGTCCACCCAGCGCTTGTAGCGCAGGTAGGCGTTGCGCGGACCTTCGGACGCCAGGGCCAGCGCCACCAGCGCGTACCACCCCGCCTCGAGGACGAAGAGCGCAGGCACGAGCGCAAGGTTGAACAGGATTGACGGTGCCGAGGGCAGGAAGGCCGCAAACACGCCGGCATAGACGATGGCCGTTTTCGGATTGCTGAGCTGCGTAGTGAAGCCCAGTGCAAACGCCTTCCACAGTTGCGTCCCCGAGCCCTTCGCCGGCGAGTCGTTCATTGCAAGTGGACGCTTGGCCGAAGCCCAGATCCGCAGGCCGAGGTACGTCAGATAGAGACCCCCCACTACCTTGAGCGCAAGGTAGATCGATGGGACGGCGAGAAGCAGCGCGTTCAGGCCCARCAGTGCCGCGACGGCAAACACGACGCCGCCTGCACCCATGCCCAACGCGGCGGCAATGCCCTCCGCGCGAGACGCGGACACAGCGGTGCGTGCGACCATCACAAAGCTCGGCCCTGGGCTGATGACGCCCACAGCCAGAGCGGCGACGATTCCGAGAAATGCGAAGAGGTCGTTCATGGGTAAAGTTGCAGAGTCATGAAGCAGATCGACGACGTGCATGCACAGCGGGCTCAGGAAGGCCAGCAGAAAACAGTGCGGCCGTCGTCGCCAGTCCCTTAGAGCCGCGAGTCTTCCGCAAATAGTACGGCAGGTACGGAACCCAGAAAAGCAGTGCGAGCTCGAACGGCTGGTAGACATGGGGCTGGCTCTTGCTGTCTTCCGTGATCCATATGACAAGGATGACGGGGAACGAATATCCCCAAAGATTCGCGAACGCGCTCTTCGGCGTTTCGCCGTGCCGGAACGTGGTGTCGTATTCCGCGACGAGTACGGAGCCGAAGAGCAGAGCGACGAAGTAGACAAGCTTGACGGACATCGATGCCATTTTCATCGACCAACGATCTGGCGCATCGCAGTCAGCCGCGCCGCCTGAACCAACACGGTAGTCCAGGCCTCGGCGCATCAGCTGTCGGACGTCACAATTGATCAGATTGACGCCGGCGCACGACCTCGTCAGTGCATCTGGCGATAGAACCTAGTGTCGACCGCCATGACCGGAAAGCGAGAAGGCAACTGGCCAGCCGGCGATCCCGAGGCTCGGCTCTCATGCTTGCGCTCCGTCGCCTCGGGCGAGAGCCGGCGCAGCCGCCGAGGGCTGGGCGAACGACAAGCAACACCACCCCGGCGCAAGCCCATAGCCGGTCAGCACGTGGCTGACAACCTTCACCTGCGTCCGTTCGGTGTAGACCCAAGGCGCACCGGCTCTCATCTCCGCGCCGGTGTGCCGCCGATCACCTTCCTCGTCGCGATCCGAAACAGGGCGAGCGCACCGGCCGCGCCGCGATGGAAGTCGTGCAGCGGGTTGCTGTCGTCCCATTGGATGCCCACGTAGGCGAGGCCAACGCATTTCATGCCGGCCGCCAGTTCGTCGGCGTTGGCCGTGTCCGCAGCGCGCAGGAACTGTGCGCAGATGACCTTGAATTCGTCGTACGACCCGGCAATGGATGGTCCGGAATCGGGTTGTTGCTCGGCGTGGGCAGGGTCTGAAGGGGGCTGTGTGGCGTCGGCGCGGCGGAGTTCATGCGGAAGTTAGAAAAGTTGGAAGCCTTTCTGGCGAGTCGAACTATTATCCGCATTGATATTCGTACACGAATGATTGATTGCGCAAGGTTAGACCGTGATTACTCTTCAACGCACCCCTTTCGGGCCCCGCGCCGCTRCTGTTTCCGCTGCCGTAGGCTCCCCCGTCCTGGCGGTCCTGCAGACGGAGTCGACGGCTGAAGTGAGAGCGGCCCTCCTGGCATCCACGTTGAGCGGCATGCCCACCCAGCGTGTCGCGCTCAAAGACCTCGAGGCGAACCTGGAGACTCGCGCGGCCCTGCCCAACTACACGGGCGAGATCCTCCCGGTGGGCACGGTCGAGTTCGTACGCGCTGCCATGGGCGTGCGTGGCGTTCCGGAGCCGGAGGCCATGGGCTATGTCCCGGTCACGGACTTCCTGCGCCGGGAGATCCGCGCCGGCGTCCTTTATGAGCTGAAGGCACTGGAGGAACCGGTCTTCGTGAAGCCAGTCGCCACCAAGGCCTTCTCCGGCTTCGTCTATGACTCCCGGCCTGGCGCCAAGCGTTCCGAGTACTAGGCTGAGCAGCTCGCTGCGATCGCGAAGCTGAAGACCAGCACCCGGGTCTGGCTCTCCGAGGTGGTCGAGTTCGTGTGCGAATGGCGCTACTACGTGGACGCTGCCGGCCGAGTCCTTGCCCGAGTCCGTTACGACGCCGATGGCGCCGACGACGCGCAGAACCCACAGCCGAGGTGGTCAAAAACGCCATCAACAGCACCGTCTCCCATCTGGAGGCCCGTGGAAACGCCCATCCCTTTGCGGTTGACGTCGGTGTCCTGGCCAACGGGCGCACCGCGATCGTGGGCCTGTCGGATGCCTGGGCCCTCGGCGTCTACGCCCACGCCCGCACGCCGGTGGGCACCGCCTGGAAGCCCCAGGACTACATCGAATTCCTGCAGCAGCGCTGGCGCTCGATCGTCGCCTACGCACAGCTGCGTGCGGCCAAGGAGACTGCGCAGCGCCTGCTCGAGGCCGACCTCCAGAGCAGGGCAACGACGCTCACCTGAGAAACATTTGAGCGGAATCTGTTTTCTTGCGGTATATCATGAAGAAGACCACCACCAGCACCCTCCCGTCCCGGCCTCACCCCCGTGGACCCTTGCTCCCACCGGAACCATGTCCCCGCAAGTGCCTAGCCCCGCCGGTCCGTGTTCCCAACGTGGCTGGATCCCTTGCGGATCTGTTCCCCGCGGAAATCTGTCCCGCCCGCAGGGCACCACCCGACCTGCAGTTCCATCGGGAAGCTGCCATCGGAACCTGGTCGCATCGCGAAAGTCGACCTGGCCGAACACCTTCGGTACCAGGCTCCATCCGGTCAGGCCCCATCGGAACAAGCATCCACCTGGGTTCGACCAGGCCGCCGTCGCCGGTACCGGAGGTGTCCGCCAAGTAGGCTCCAACAGGACCTGCTCCCCTCCCCCACTGCGGCGGGCTGCCGCGCCGGAGATGCTCGGTCTGGATCCTCCCCATCAGGAATCGAGCTCGAGCAGGACTCGGATTCCACAGAGATATGTACCGCGGGAAGCTGAGCGTGCGGAGGCAGATGCAGGTGAGAGCCAGCCCCACGCGGACGCTTGACGGGACGGTGACGGCCATGGAGCTCTTGGTTTATCGGCTCGCCCTTCAAGCGGCGTCCGCTGGAGCCTCCCGCGGGTTGTTCTGGAGATGCGCGATAAGGCGCCAATGGTCAGCAATCTGATTGCCGCAGATGTTGACGATGTATGGGCGCTGGGGTGTTGAGCAAACATCCGTCGAAAAAATCGAAGGGGGTGATCCAATTTACGCATGGATTTGAACGAGTTCCCGCTCCTCCGTGCCGTCGCTCGAGGCCCGGCCAGGCTGGATGTGTTCGTCAACGGAATTCCTGGCGTCGTCTTTGCTATCTTGCCGATCGAAGAGTGGCTCTCCACCTTCACATTTTCAGGCCTTCTTCTTGCGGTCCTGCCTCGGCCAGAAAACCGGGATGCCCTCACTCATGCAAAGCGCGCGTGCTTCTAATTCGGACAGCTCGCTGACTGTCAAGTCGTCAGCCGGTTCGCGCAGGCCATAGGGCAATCGCCCTTCTTGCGTCGGCGGATTGGAAAGCGGTATGGGCTGGCTGTCGTCCTGCAATTCGGCGTCTGCCTGTTCAGGATGACGGCGTCGAAAGAAATTGCGCATGGGGCGATCCCTCGTGTGGGCTACCAAGCTCTCAACAAAACGAAGATCGTCACGACAGCGATGACGCCTGCTATCACGACATTGGAGAATCGTTTCGTCCAAAGCGGGCGGTCTTTGGGCTGGTGTGTCTGATCCGCTCGATTCAGAGAGGCATAGCTGCTAAGGCTTAGGGGGTCGGTCGACGGATTGTTCATGTAGTCAATTCTGTTTAACCGCGCCCTTCGTACCAAGGAAGAATTGCACACTTGGCACCGGCACCTGCGAGAAATGACGACTTTGAGCACGACAAGGCCACGCTGGGAAGCGGCAAGAATCGAATGGAGTCGCGAGTCGACTTGCCCAGGGGCATGAGACGACGAGCTCGATGCGGAACTGGAGTTGGACTCAAAGTCTCCGCTAACCCCCGACGTGCGAATATGTGGCCGATGCTCCTGGACGTCGCTCTGCAGGCCTCGCGCCACGCACGCGTGGCACACGCCTCTGGAGGTGTTCGCACGAACACTGGCATCGTCCCATCAACCGCCAGCGTCAATTTAGTAACTCAACCCGTTGCGCTTCGGCCTTGAAACCGCCCATTGAATCATGAGGAGTTTCGCGCCACGCTTTTCGACGCCGCTGGACTCGCCAC
>NZ_JBFUIU010000657.1:0-4994 GCF_056401695.1 Variovorax sp. P4_D9 | reverse complement strand
GCGTACTCGCGCCGACATTGCCGGCGCTGCCCGTGCCGACGCGGTAGCTGGCGTCGAACCGCGTGCCCGGCGCAGGACGCCGCCCGTGCGTGCCGTCGCCGAAGCGCAGCCACGCCACGCCCGCATCGTCGGGCTCGACGACGAAGTGCGGGTCCTCCGCGTGGCTTCCGAGCAGATCCTGCTGCGCGAACCAGTCGACCGACTGTCCCTCGAGGCTGCCGGCGAGCTTGATCGCGGGCACGGCGCCCGCCGCATCGGGCCGTTGCAGCGCCGTTGCCGAAGCGCCGAGGTCCCTGGGATCGAAAGGCACGGCCCAGCTGAGCGGCGACTGGGCCAGGCTGGGCCTGAAGCGTGGCGGCACCGGCTCGCGCTGCGACGCGCTGCACATCGTGGAGCTTGCCAACGGCGCGAGAGAGAGCGTCGGCTGGGGCACTGCGCCGAGGGTCTCGGTCGCCGTGAGGCGCAGCCCGTGATCGGCCATCACGATGTTGCCGCGGGCGACGCTGATGTCGCTGACGTCGGTCTCCGTGCTGTTCTTCGCGATGCGCGCCGAGAGGCACAGCGGGAAGGCCAGCGCGTCGTCCGTGGCCCAGGCGATCTGCGTGACCGGTTGTTTGTAGAGCGGGTCCTGCAGCGCGTGGCCGTTGGCGTCGTCGACCGTGACGCTGACCAGCCGCACCGCCTGCCGGTGGGCCGGGTCGGCGTCCGCTGGCAGCCCGGTCTCGGGCCCGAGCACTTCCTCGAACACCAGCACGTCGCCCGGCTTCAGGTTCGGGAAGCGGCCGCGCAGGGTCGCCCGCGTCGCGCCGCGGGGCAGCGCGCAGCGCCGGTCGCCCCAGGTGTGGAAGCCGATCTGCTGATGCGCCTGGAAGAGCGTCGCGGCCTGCGCCGTCTCGAACACGACCGGACGGCCGGACAGCGCGGCGGCGTAGCCGGCCTTCGCGACCACCGGCGCGGCGCCGGCCGGTCCGCCGAGGATCGGCGTGTGCTCCGGCAACGCCACGTTGTCGGCCTGCACCTGCACCTGCACCCAGGCGCGGGCGCTGCAGCCTTCCTGCATGAAGTAGTCGACCAGGCGGGCATGGCGGCGCACCGAGGTGCGCAGGCGTGCCGTGCCCAGGTAGGCCTCGGTCGCCACGGCATCCTGCTGGTAGCTCAGGTAGTCGCCGACGTAGGCCAGCATCTCGACCAGCGCGATGCCCAGATCGGCCACGTGGCTTTCCTGCCAGCCGGGCACCTGCGTGGCGAGGCGGTCGAGCATGAGCTGGCGGAAGCCCGCGTAGTCCTTCGCCAGGTAGTTGAGCTCCGGCACCGCCACCACGGCGGGCGCGCAGGTCGCGGCCGGCTGGCAGTCGAAAGGCGAAGGGCAATCGACCTTGAACGAGAACTGCGCCGACGCCAGCACCGGGTCCATGCCCGCCATCGRCAGGCCGCTGCCGTCCAGCTGCACGAGCTGGAGCGTGTAGGTCGAGAAGTCGCCGGGCTGGTCGACGTGCAGCACCAGCACGTCGCCGTCGTAGGCGGGCGGCTGGTCGACCCGGATGCCGGTGAAGCGCTCGCCGCCACTGATCCGCACATGGGCAGCCGTGATGCCGGCGGGTGCCGGCTCGCGCAGGAAATGCACGCGCAGCCCCTGCTGGAACTGGGCCCCGACATCGACGACCTCGACGAAGTCGATGCCGTTGAGCGTGCTCGAGTTGGCGACGTCGATGCGCCGCTGGGCGTCGCAGCAGAGCGTCTGGTTCATCTCAACCCCCTCCGCGGGTGAACTCGGCCGACATGCGCTGCTGGGTCGCGAGCACCACGTACTGGACGGTCACCGTCACCGTGCTGTCCACGCTCTCGACCTGGACGCCGGTGAACTTGATCAGGTCGCCGAGCCACTGCTGCAGCGCGCCCTGCACCAGGAACTGGGTCGCGGTCGCCAGCTCGGGGCTGGTCGGCGCGAACAGCAGCTGCGCCAGCCCGGTGCCGAAGGTCGGCCGGTTCACGCGCTCGCCCGGCGCGGTGAACAGCACCTGCTCGATCAGGTCGCGGATGTGGTCGTCGCCCACGGCTTGCGCCGTGCGGCCCTGGGCGTCGAATCCGTAGGGGTAGCCGAGCTGCATCACATCCCCCTGGCGCGGATCTGCGAAGGCGCCACCAACACCCCCGTGCCGTTGGGCACGCACTGCGCCTGGCTGTCCACCAGCAGCACCGGCGCACCGCCGGCCTTGACGCGGGTCGCGACCGTGGTCCAGGCAGCGCTCACGCACGGGCTCGGCGCACCCGAGACATTGAAGGCGCAGGCCGAGACCATGTAGGCCGCGGCCTGCGTGACCACCGCCTGCTTGTTCAGCGTGACGCGCGCGAAGGGCGCCGTCGCCTTGGCCTGCCCGGCGTGCATGCAGGTCACCACCGAGGTCTGGTCGAGCAGGAAGCCGGGCATCAGATCACCTCCAGCGCGCCGTCGTTGATCGACACGCCCGTGGCACCGATGGCGATGCTGAACGCGGCCATCGCGAGCTTGATGCCGTCGGAATCGAGCGTGAGCTTGAGCGGCACCGCGACCGCCGGCGGGCTGACCTCCAGGATGAAGCCGCCGACGCCGGGCAGGTCGCTCATCTGGAGACTGATGCAGTCGGTCTTGAACACCTTCATCTCCGCGACCGCGGGCATCGCGGGCACCTCGCCGGCGCCCCAGAAGCAGCCGCTCCAGATCGGCTGCTCGGGATTGCCGCCCTCGAACTCGACCCAGATGTTGGCGCCCACCGGCGGCACCGCGAAGAAGCCCACGCCCGAGCCGCCATAGGGCGCGCACGGCAGGGCCCATGACAGCGTGCCGTCGCCGAGCACCGCCGCGACGCTGATCTGCACGCGACCGAGCATCATCGGATCGACGTTGTTCTCGACCTTGCCGCGGTACTTGCCGTAGAAGGGGGTCATGGCCTCACCACCGGGACGGTCGATCCCCAGCCTTCGCGCGCCAGCGTGAACGACTGCGAATAGTTTTCCTTGCGGATCCGGTGCCTGACGTTCTTCACGTACCAGAGCCCGTCGTGCAGGTAGCCCGCGCCGCGCACGCCCACCACCCCGCGCGCCTGCAGGATGTCGCCGTAGCGCAGGGCGTCGAGCTCGCCGTTGGCAACCACCAGGTCCATCGAATCCTCGAGCAGGGCCTGGGCGCGCCCGTAGGCCTGCATCGCATCGACGCCCGACTCGCGGAACTGGGTGGTGCGCACGTTCGGCTGGTCCACGAGCCAGGCGGGCAGCGAGGCCAGCGGCGGCCGCAGGCTGGCGAAGAGCCTCACCGGCAGCTCCTGGTTGGTCAGCCGGTCCTGCACCTTGCCGCTCAGCTGGGTCGGCCCGAGGCCGTTGCTGTGGACGCTGAAGTCCCTGACGTTGCTGTTCGGCCCCATGTTGACCGTGATCGCACTCTGCGGCAGCCCGACGCGCACCGGCGGGCCCCAGTACGCGGTGTTGGTCATTGGCACCGGGCCGGGCACGATGTAGAAGACGTAGCCGTGGCGGAGCGCCAGGAAGCGCAGGTGTTCGAGGTCGGTGCGCAGCTGCACCGGCACGCGGTCGATCGGCAGCGGCGGATCGATCACCGGCGGCGGGATCAGGTTCGGGATGAGCCCGTACTCGGCATAGCTGCCGATCAGCTTCAGCGCGACCAGACCGTCGTCGAGGCCGACATGCTCGGCGCTCTTTTCCTCCAGGTCCAGCTTGACGCTCACGTCATCGCCGGTCAGTGTGATGAACGAGCGCCCGGGCTCGTCGCTGGCGGAGAACTCGCGCTGCGTCACGAAGCCGTCCATCAGCACGCGCGGCGTGGCGTTGAAGGTGACGATCACGATCACGCGGTTCCAGGTCTGCAGCAAGGGGCTGGCCAGCAGGGCGTAGTCGAGCAGGTCGGCGGGGCCGGAGCGGCCGACCTGGAAGCGGATCTGGAAGCCCGATCGATCGTCGCCGGTGTGGACCTCGACCTCCTCGAGCGCCTCCATCAAGTCCACGGGCGCCGGCAGCGGCACCGACGGGCCGATCAGCAGGGTCAGGTGAATGCCGAGGAAGTCCATGGTCAGAACTGCGGCGACGCGATGCGCAGCACGCGCCCGAGTGTCGCGGTGAGTTCGAAGGGATCGAGCGCATCGTTGGCATCGCAGATGCGCCAGTACTGCTCCGGGTCGCCGAAGGTGCGCGCCGCGATCAGGTCGAGCCGGTCGCTCTGCGTCACCGTGACGCCCATCACCAGCGGCATGGCGCTGCCCGCAGGCAGGAAGCGCCGGCCGAAATAGCTCACGACGCGTCCGTCCGCGCCCGTGTGGCTCAGCACCGGAAGATTGGCATAGCGACTGGTAGTTGCCATGGTCTACATCCCCGTGCTGACGCCGCCGCTGAACGACAGCGAACCCGACGCCGAAGCGTTGCCGACCGTGTTGAGCGTGGCCATCGTCTCCTTGGCCACCTGGTGCGCCAGGAAGAGCGCATAGCCCGGGTGCGTGATCGGCAGGTCGTTGTAGCTGAGCACGCGAAGGCCGAGCTGCACCTTGGCGCGGGTCGGATTGAGATTGACGTCGTAGGCCTCCTCGGTGATCGAGAAGGTGCTAATGCGCACCGGCAGCACGCGCTGCGGTCCCMAGATGAACAAGGTGAAGGGGGCGGCCGGCGGAATGATCTCGATCGTGCCGACGGCCAGCAGGATCGTGTTGGCGATCACCAGGCTGCTCTTCGGATAGACCAGCATCTCGAGCGCCGACAGCTGCGGATAGATGCCGGAGCCCACGGCGAGCGGGTTGGCCTGCTCGAGCTGGTCGGTGGCGTCGATCTCGACGTCGAGCGAGATGGTCTCGACCGGCGCGCCCTTCAGGCGCAGCGCCTCGCCCCGGTCGCCGTCGTCCGAGCGCGTGGTCTGCGCCTCGATCTGGCGCGTCATGGTGTCCGGGTTGTACTGGAAGCTGATGATGCTCGCGAGCGGATTGAACGGATCGATGCCGACGATCGCGCCCTTCACG